>JACMQR010000212.1 GCA_014376885.1 Polaromonas sp. | reverse complement strand
TTCCTGGCTGGCTTGCCGATCAGCATTTATGCCGCGCGCTACGGCGTGGACATGGATTTGCTGACGCGCGGCGCAGGTTTCGGCTACATCGGCTCGACGCTGACCTCGCTGATCTACGCGTCCTTCACCTTCATCTTCTTTGCGCTCGAAGCCGCTGTCATGGCCTACGCGCTGGAACTGGCTTTTGGGATTCCACCCAAATGGGGCTACCTGGTCTGCGCGCTGATCGTGATTCCACTGGTGACTCACGGGGTGTCGACCATCAGCCGGCTGCAGGTCTGGACGCAGGCGCTGTGGCTGGTCATGCTGGTGGTTCCCTTCGCCTATCTCTTTGTGTTCGCTCCTGGTGCGTTTTCTGGCGTTATTGATTACGCTGGCGAAAAAGGACGCAGTGGCGTGTTTAATTTGCACCTTTTTGGTGCTGCCTTGACGGTCGGCATCGCATTGATCACCCAGATGGGCGAGCAGGCCGACTATTTGCGCTTCATGCCGGTGCAGACCCCGGCCAACCGCTGGCGCTGGTGGGGCGCGGTGCTGGTCGGCGGGCCGGGCTGGGTGCTGCTGGGCGTGCTGAAAATGCTGGGCGGCGCGCTGCTGGCCTACCTGGCGATTTCCAACATGGTGCCGCCAGGCCGGGCCGTGGACCCCAACCAGATGTACCTGGCGGCCTATGAATATGTGTTTCCCGACTATGGCTGGGCGGTCGGGGCGACGGCGCTGTTTGTCGTGGTGTCGCAGCTGAAGATCAATGTGACCAATGCCTATGCCGGCTCGCTGGCCTGGTCGAACTTTTTCTCGCGCCTGACACACAGCCACCCGGGCCGGGTGGTCTGGCTGGTGTTCAACACCGCCATTGCCCTCATGCTGATGGAAATGAATGTGTTCCAGGCGCTGGGCGACGTGCTCGGGCTGTACTCGAACATCGCGATTGCCTGGGTCATGGCGGTGGTGGCCGACCTGGTGGTCAGCAAGCCCCTGGGCCTGTCGCCGCCGGGCATCGAGTTCAAGCGCGCCCATCTGTACGACATCAACCCGGTCGGCGTGGGCGCGCTGGCGCTGGCGTCGCTGCTGTCGGTGACGGCGCACCTGGGCCTGTACGGCGAGTTGGCGCAGGCCTTTTCGGCGGTGATTGCGATGACCACGGCGTTTGTGGCGGCACCGCTGATTGCCTGGGCCACCGGGGGGGCGGTATTACATTGCCCGCCGCCCAGAGCCCGCCCTTTGCACCGGCCAGGCCATCCAGTGCTGCGTGATTTGCGAGCGCCGCTACGAAGGCCCCGACATGGCGCATTGCCCGGCCTACCAGGGGCCGATCTGCTCGCTGTGCTGCACGCTGGACGCGCGTTGCGGCGACTTGTGCAAGCCCCATGCTCAGCTGGCGGTGCAGTGGTCGGCGGCACTGCGCTGGCTGCTGCCGCGCCGCATCTGGCCCTACCTGGACACCGGGCTGAGCCACTTCCTGCTGCTGATGGGGGTCATCGTGCCGCTGCTGGCCGCCCTGTTCGGCCTGCTGTACCGCCAGGAGATCAGTTCGCTGGCCGAACTGGCAGCGTCCGAATCGGCCTTGCGCTCCGGATTTTTAAAGGCCTACATGGCGCTGCTGGTGATGGCCGGGCTGGTCGCCTGGTGGCTGGTGCTGGCGCACCAGAGCCGGCAGGTCGCGCAGGAGGAATCAAACCGGCAGACGCACCTGCTGGTGCAGGAAATCGAGTCGCACCGGCAGACCGACCAGGCGCTGCAGCAGGCCAGGCTGGCGGCCGATCAGGCGCGCCGCATTGTCGACCAGGCCAACCAGGCCAAAAGCCGCTACATCAGTGCCATCAGCCACGAACTGCGAACGCCGCTCAACAGCATCCTGGGCTATGCGCAGCTGATGGGCGAAGACGCCGGCATTGCGCCGCACCGCCAGCAGGCGGTCAGCGTCATCAAGCGCGGCGGCGAGCATCTGCTGTCGCTGATCGAGGGCACGCTGGACATCGCCCGCATCGAGGCCGGCAAGCTCACGCTCAATGTCAAGCCGATGCAGTTTGCCGACTGCGTGCATGAGGTGGCTGCCTTGTTCGAGCTGCAGGCGGCGGCCAAGGGCCTGCGCTTTGCTTTCGAAGCCGTTGGCAGCCTGCCCGAAGTGGTGCGCGCCGATGAGCAGCGGGTGCGCCAGGTGCTCATCAACCTGCTGGGCAATGCCATCAAGTTCACCGCAGCCGGGCAGGTGACCTTCAAAATGCGCCACATGCGTGAAATGGCGTATATCGATATCGAGGACACCGGCCCAGGCATGAGCGCGGCCGAACTGGAGCGTATTTTTGAGCCTTTTGCACGCGGCAGCACCACCGGCCAGAGCGTCGGCGGCGCCTCGGGCGCCGGCCTGGGCCTGACGATCGCCAAGATGCTGACCGACCTGATGGGCGGCGACATGACGGTGGACAGCACCCCGGGCCAGGGCTCGGTGTTTCGCGTCCGGTTGTTCTTGCCCGAAGTGCATCTGGCACCAGGCAGCTTTGCGGCCACCAAGGTCCGGGACGCCTGGCGCCGGCCGCAGGGCTATGAAGGCCCGCGCAAAAAGTTGCTGGTGGTGGACAACGAGGAGCCCGACCGCGAGCTGCTGGTGCAGCTGCTCGCACCCATGGGCTTTGAGCTGCGCACCGCCGCCAGTGGCCACGACTGCCTGGATCTGCTGGCGGCCGGTTATCGGCCCGATGCGGTCTTCATGGACCTGGCCATGGCCGGCATTGACGGCTGGGAAACGCTGCGCCGGGTGCGCCGGGCCGGGCTGACGGACATTCATCTGGCGATCGTGTCAGCCAACGCGTTTGACAAGGGGCTGGACAATGACGTGGGCATACGCCCCGAGGATTTCATCCTCAAGCCGGTGCGCCACGCCGAGTTGCTCGACTGGCTGGAGCGCAAGCTGGCACTGCGCTGGCATTATGGAGCGCCGGTAGCCGACAGCTTGCCCGATATCACCGTGCCCGCGCTGCGTGTCAGGCCGGACGCGCTGCAGCTTGCCAGCTTGCTCGAAGTGGTGAATCTGGGCTTTTACCGGGGCATTCTCAACAAGCTGGCGGAGATCGAAACGCAGCAACCCGCCACCACTGCCTTTGTCGAGGACCTGCGCCTGCTGGCGCGCCAGTTCCGCTTCGAGGCCATGGCCAGAGAGCTCACCCAAAAAGAACCTGACCATGAACCCGATGCCTGACCCCAGCCCGCCACTCGACCACCGCCTGGACCAGACGCTGGACCGCGCCAACAGCGATGTCGTGCTGATCGTCGACGATGTGCCCGACAACCTGGCGGTGTTGCATGACGCGCTCGACGAGTCGGGCTACACCGTGCTGGTGGCCACCAGCGGCGAGGCCGCGCTGCAGCGCGCCCGGCAGGCGCTGCCCGACATCGTGCTGCTCGACGCCATGATGCCCGGCATGGATGGCTTCGAAGTGGCGCGCCGGCTCAAGGCGATGCCTGAAACGGCGCATATCCCGATCATCTTCATGACCGGCCTGACCGAGACCGAGCACCTGGTGGCCGCTCTGCATGCCGGCGGCGTGGACTATGTGACCAAGCCGATCAAGCCCAAGGAAGTCATGGCGCGCATGGGCGTGCACCTGCAGGGCGCGCGCCGCGCCCGCCAGGAAGCCCGGCAGGCCGGCCAGGCGCGCAATGCGCTCGATGCCTTTGGCTACGCCAGCATGACGGTGCGCATCCACGCCGGCGGCAAGGACGACGGCCGGCTGGTCTGGCAAACGCCGCTGGCGCGCGAGCTGATGCTGCGCTACTACGGCACCGCGGCGCCGCAAACCCCGGCGCCGGTGCTGGACTGGCTACGCCGCCACCTGCAGGAAGCCGAGTGCCAGATCGAGCCGCCGCGACTGGTCAGCGAGCAGGGGCCACGCCGCCTGACCTTGCGGCTGCACCAGCAGACCGAAGGCAGCGACAGCGGCAACGACTGGCTGATCGTGATGCGCGAAATCTCGGACGACGCGGTGGTTGCTGCCATCGCCCTGAGCTTCAAGCTCACCGGCCGGGAGGCCGAGGTGCTGTATTGGGTGGTCAAGGGAAAGGTTAACCGGGATATTGGCGACATCCTGGGCGCCAGCCCGGCGACGGTCAAAAAACACCTGGAGCGGGTGTACGCCAAGCTGGGCGTGGAAACCCGCACCGCCGCCGCCGGCCGGGCGATGAATCGCATCCGGCAGCTGCATCCGCAGTTTGAATCCTGAGGGCTGCCACATTGCTCGACCGGCCGGTTATAATGGGAAGTTCGGTCACGCATCAGCGTTTTTCATCGAGGCCATTTACTGCAGCTGGCTTCTTTTTCAAATGCGGCGCTTTCCAGAGCCCGGATTCCCAGAGATCTGGCACTGCTTTCATGGTTTTTTTCAGCCGTGATGCCCACAGCACTGTTTCACTTCCTGGCGAGCACTTCCCCCCACGGTGCCCACCCATGGCTCAAACTGCCCAGCTTTCGAGAGCCTGGCAGCCCGTACCGAATACCCGTTGGCTTGCTCGCAAGCTGGTTACCTTCTCGTGAAGCCGGAAAAATACAGCCGGCCAAGATTTTTATGAACATGAACGATACCCAACTAGAGGTGGGCAAATATCTCGTCTCGCCTACTGCCAAAGCGCAGGGCGAAGGCCGCTTTGCGGCTTCGGTCTCCATTCGCTCCGGCCACGGCAGCGCCACCCATGACCGGGTGCTGCGTTTCAGCAGAATTTTCGACAGCGCCGCCGCCGCCGTGCATTACGCTACCGAACACGCACTGGCCTGGATTCGCAACAGCGCAGCGCCGGTTTGCGCCTAGAGCGCAGGCTGCCCAGGCCAGCTGGCAGAACCCCATAATTTTTTAAACATCAGGAGTTGATAGATGGCGAAAGAAGAATTGATTGAAATGCACGGACTGGTCGACGAGGTCCTGCCCGACTCGCGCTTTCGGGTGACGCTGGACAACGGCCACAAGCTGGTGGCCTACACCTCGGGCAAGATGCGCAAAAACCACATCCGCATCCTGGCCGGCGACCAGGTGTCGCTGGAACTCTCGCCCTACGACCTGAGCAAGGGCCGTATCACGTTTCGCCACATTGCCGGCCGCGGACCAGGTCCTGCGCCGCGCCAGAACCGCTAACTGCCCCAGCCCGTCCCGCCCTTTTTCGCGGTGGTCCATGCCGTGGCGCGCGGGTTGCAGGCACGCTGCCCCGGCAGGGCAGGGCAGGTCATCCGGCAGGTTAATCAGCGCCCCGCGGCGATATGCTCAGTCTTTTTGTCCAGCACCATTTCCGGTTCCTGGGCTTCTTCCCACGTCTCGTTGTTCAGCCCGGCATGGAGCCGCTCCATGTCCAGCTCGTTGGTCCACTTGGCCACCACCAGCGTGGCCACGCCGTTGCCGATCAGGTTGGTCAGCGCGCGCGCTTCGGACATGAAGCGGTCAATGCCCAAAATCAATGCCAGCCCGGCCACCGGCACGGTGCCCACCGCCGACAGCGTGGCGGCCAGCACGATAAAGCCGCTACCCGTCACGCCTGCTGCGCCTTTGGAGGTCAGCAGCAGAACGCCCAGCAGCGTGATCTCCTGCATCAGCGTCATTGGCGTGTTGGTTGCCTGGGCGATGAACACCGCCGCCATCGTCAGGTAGATCGACGTGCCGTCGAGGTTGAACGAGTAGCCGGTCGGAATCACCAAGCCCACAGTCGACTTTTTGGCGCCCAGGTTTTCCATCTTTTCCATCATGCGCGGCAGCACCGACTCGGACGACGACGTACCCAGCACGATCAGCAGCTCTTCCTTGATGTACTTGATGAACTTCCAGATGCTAAAACCATGCAGTTTGGCAATCGTCCCGAGCACGACAAAGATGAAGATCAGGCAGGTGAGGTAAAACGCGCCCATCAGCTTGCCCAGCGAGAACAGCGAGCCGACGCCGTACTTGCCAATCGTGAACGCCATGGCGCCGAAAGCACCGACGGGCGCGACCTTCATGATGAAGCCGACGATGGCAAACAGCACATGCGAGACTTTCTCGATCAGGTCGAACACCAGCGTGCCGCGGCCGCCAAAGCGGTGCAGCGCAAAGCCGAACAACAGCGCCAGCAGCAGCACCTGCAAGATCTCGCCCTTGGCGAAGGCGTCGACAAACGCCGTCGGGATGACGTTCAGGATGAAGTCGGTGGTGCCCACCATCTTGCCCGGCGCGGTGTAGGCCGCGATGGACTTGGTGTCGAGTGTGGCCGGATCGACATTCATGCCAGCGCCAGGCTGGAACAGGTTGACCAGCACCAGCCCGATGATCAGCGCCAGCGTGCTCACCACTTCAAAGTAGAGCAGCGCCAGCCCGCCGGTCTTGCCGACCTTTTTCATGTCTTCCATGCCGGCAATGCCGATCACCACGGTGCAAAAAATGATCGGCGCGATCATCATCTTGATGAGCTTGATGAAGCCGTCGCCCAGCGGCTTCATGCTCTCGCCCACCGAGGGATAGAAAAAGCCGAGGGCCACGCCCGCAATGACGGCGCACACCACCTGAACATACAGCGAGCGGTAAAGCGGGAGTTTTTGAAGAGCCGGGGAATTTGTCATGGGGGTAGGCCGGCTGCGGATGCTGCGGCCAGGGAAAAGCCTCCAATATACGCCCCGGGGCGGCAACCCGGCATGCGTACAAGCCACATTTCTTTCATAATTTGCAATTCAATCAGGTGGTGATGCGGCTTTTTCATTTTCCGGGCGGCCGGCAGTGCGCTGCGCCCGGGACCGGCGGGCCGCCACTGAAAAAGCGCTGCTGTCCTACAGCGGCCCTGCCGCAGGCCGGCTGGCTTGCCGGCCCGGCACCGCCAAGAATCAGGGGCGCAGCAATCAGGGCGTCACATACCAGGAGACCAGCCATGGCATTCAATTCAGCGCCGGCGGTGGCCAGCGGCCATGTTCCCGGCCTGGCGGCAAACGCCGACCTGCAGGCCGAGTACCAGCATTTGCGCGCTGAACTCGAACGCCTGCTGACCGACCCGGTCAAGGATTTTCCGGAAATCGACAAACTGGTCGATCAGCTGGAAAAGGTGCAGCTGGCGTTCAAGGAGCAGCATGGCATCAAGGGCAATAACCCGAACGAATAGCCGGACGGGCCCGCCAGAGGCGGCAGGGCGACGCCTGAAAACCAGCCTGCCCAGGCTCGAAGATTCAAAATTGATAGCATAAAACTGCCAGGGAGCAAGCGTATTCGGCACTTTTAATGAAAATTTCAAGCCATTGCCGGCGCGCCTTGCCTGTGGGTCAGGCAAGGCGCCACTACAGCGGCTGCGGAAATTCGCCTACCGGCAACTGGCTTGCAGGCTGGCATTGCCGGGACGGGCGCGCTTGCACATTGAACCGTTTCCAAGCGGACACTTTTCAAGGAGACCTCCATGCCCATCATTGCCTGGCTGCTCGGCGTTCCCATCACCGTGATCGTGCTGCTGATGCTGTTCGGGGTTTTCTAAGCCTGCAGGCCGACGTCGCGGGCACCCGGCAGTGCCTGCACCGGCTGCAGCGCCGGCGCCTGCTGAATCAGCCGGACCTGCCACCAGCGCGGCAGCAGGCGCTGCACCTTCGGGCTGGCAAACCGGTCGTCCATCAGGTAAACGACGCCCTGGTCTGACAGCGTGCGGATCACCCGGCCGGCGGCCTGCACCACCTTTTGCACCCCCGGGTAGAGGTAGGTGTAGTCATAGGCCAGGTGCGCCCCGAAACGCGCGCCGATGCGCTGTCGGATCTGCTCGTTGACCGGGTTGAGCTGCGCCAGGCCCAGCGTGGCGATGAAAG
>JACMQR010000211.1 GCA_014376885.1 Polaromonas sp. | reverse complement strand
TTCGCTGCCCCCCGAGGGGGCCGCTGCGCCTGCGGCCCGGCAAAGCCGGTTCCGCGGCCCTGGCTTGAATGAGCCGTCTGCGCTCGACTCCGAGGTGCAGGCGCAATCCGCCAACCGGCCGATGACGGCGGTGGAGCTGACGAACTGGTCCGACCAGGTGTTGAAAAAGCGCCTGGAAAACGTCCCCGGAGCCGGCTCGGTCACGCTGGTTGGCGGCACCCGGCGCGAGATCAACATCTACCTCGATCCGCAGGCCATGGAGTCGCTCGGCATCACGGCTGACCAGGTCGTCAGCGCGGTGCGCAATGAAAACCAGGACCTGCCGATGGGCGCGATCCGCTCGCTGGCGCAGGAGCGGGCCGTGCGGATCGACGCGCGCATGAAGCGGCCCGAAGACTTCGGCCGCATCATCGTGGCCCGCAAGGGCGGCGCGCCGGTCACCGTCAGCCAGGTTGCGCGGGTGGCCGACGGCGCCCAGGAAATCGACAGCCTGGCGCTCTACAACGGCCAGCGCACCTTGCTGCTGACGGTGCAAAAAGCGCAGGACGAAAACACCATCACCGTGGTCGACGGGCTGAACCGGGCCATCAGCGAGCTGACGCCGCAACTGCCGCCGGGCGCCCGGCTCGAACTGATCCTGGACGCGTCCCGGCCGATCCGCGTGGCGGTGGACAACGTGCGCCGCACCCTGGTCGAGGGCGCGCTGCTGACGGTGCTGATCGTGTTTTTGTTCCTCAACTCCTGGCGCTCGACCGTGATCACCGGGCTGACGCTGCCGATTTCGATCATCGGCACGTTTTTGTTCATGAACCTGTTCGGTTTCACCATCAACATGATCACGCTGATGGCGCTGTCGCTGTGCGTGGGCCTGTTGATTGACGACGCCATCGTGGTGCGCGAGAACATCGTGCGCCATGTGCAGATGGGCAAGTCGCCCTACCAGGCGTCGCTCGACGGCACCCGTGAAATCGGCCTGGCGGTGCTGGCGACAACGTTTTCCATCGTTGCGGTGTTTTTGCCGATCGGCTTCATGGGCGGCATCATCGGCAAGTTTTTTCATGAGTTCGGCATCACCATCGTCGCGGCGGTGCTGATCTCGATGTTTGTCAGCTTCACCCTGGACCCGATGCTTTCCAGCATCTGGCATGACCCGTCGATCGACTCGGCCGGCCGGCCGGACGCGCCGCGCTCGCTGTACGACAAGACCCTGGGCCGGGTGACCGGCTGGTTTGACCGGGCCACCGAAGCGCTGAGCCGCAGCTACCAAAGCATTCTGAGCTGGTCGTTGGTGCACAAGCTGAAAACGCTGGCGCTGGCGCTGGCGATTTTTGTCACCAGCATTGTCATGGTGCCGCTGCTGGGCACCGAGTTCGTGCCCAAGGCCGATTTCTCGGAAACCTCGCTCAATTTCTACACGCCGGTCGGCTCATCGCTTGAAGCGACCGAGGCCAAGGCGCGCCAGGTCGACAGCATCATTCGCGAATTTCCCGAAGTGCGCTATGCGCTGTCGACCCTGAACACCGGCAATGCCCAGGGAAAAATCTATGCCAGCGTCTATGTGCGGCTGGTCGACCGCCAGGCCAGAACCCGCAGTGCCGACAAAATGTCGGCCGTGCTGCGCGAGCGACTCAAGCAGGTGGCCGGCATCACCGTCACCCATGCCGGTCTGCTGGACGCGGTGGGCGGCAACAAGCAGGTCGAGTTTTCCCTGCAGGGGCCGGACTTGCAGGAGCTCGGCCGGTTGAACCGCCTGGTGCTGGAAAAAATCCGCGGCATTCCCGGCCTGGTCGATCTCGATTCGAGCCTGAAGGCCGACCAGCCGGTGATCGAGCTCGATGTGCGCCGCGCTGCCGCCTCCGACCTGGGCCTGTCGGTGTCGCAAATTGCTGCGGCGCTGCGCACCTTGATTGCCGGCCAGACGGTGGGCAACTGGCGCGCGCCCGACGACCAGACCTATGACGTCAATGTGCGCCTGGCCCCCGAAGCCCGGGCCGCGCCGCAGGACCTCGAACGCCTGCCGTTTACCAGCAGTGCTGGGGGCAGCAACGCCGACGGCGCCACCCGCATCGTGCGGCTCAGCCAAGTGGCCAGCGTGCGCGAAGCCAGCGGCCCGAACCAGATCAACCGGCGCAACCTGACGCGCGAAGTCGCCATCAATGCCAATGTGTACAACCGCTCGGCCGGCGAGGTGTCCAGCGACATCAAGGCGGCACTGGCCGATGTGAACTTCCCGCCCGGCTACCGCTATGCCTTCAGCGGCTCGACGAAAAACATGGCCGAGTCGTTCGGCTATGCGGTGTCGGCGCTGGTGATGGCGGTGCTGTTCATCTACATGATTTTGGCCAGCCAGTTCAAGAGCTTTTTGCAGCCCCTGGCGCTGATGACCGCGCTGCCGCTGACATTGATCGGCGTGGTGCTGGCGCTGCTGCTGTTTGGCTCGACGCTGTCGATGTTTTCGGTCATCGGCATTGTCATGTTGATGGGCCTGGTGACGAAAAACGCCATCTTGCTGGTGGACTTTGCCATCCGCATGCGCGAACAAGGCATGGCGCGAAGCGAAGCATTGCTGCTGGCCGCCCGGGTACGATTGCGGCCGATCTTGATGACCACGCTGGCGATGGTGTTCGGCATGGTGCCGCTGGCCTTTGCGCTCACCGAAGGCTCGGAGCAGCGCGCGCCGATGGGCCAGGCGGTGATTGGCGGCGTTATCACTTCGTCGCTGCTGACGCTGGTCGTGGTGCCGGTTGCTTACTGCTACATGGACGACCTGGCCCAGTGGTTCCGGCGAAAGTTCGGCGCCAAGAGCGCTGCCGCAGCCATCACGCAAGCCGATGGGTTGCCTCCAAAGCGCAGCCTGCCCGCCGTCTAAAATCAGCGGCCGCAGCCCCTGCGCTTGTCTTTTTACCGATCCGCCTTTCCACCACTGGTCCCCATGAACTACGAACAAGCCCGATTCAACATGATTGAGCAGCAAATCCGACCGTGGGAAGTGCTTGACAGCCAGGTTCTTTCCCTGCTGGCATTGGTCCGGCGCGAGGACTTCGTGCCTGCGGCGTGCCGGACGCTGGCCTTTGCCGACATGGAAATCCCGCTGCCGCCGCAAAAAAGCCCCGGCCAGTGCATGCTCGCGCCCAAGGTCGAAGCCCGGCTGCTGCAGGACCTGGCGGTGCAAAAGCATGAAAAGGTGCTGGAAATCGGCACCGGCTCGGGCTACATGGCCGCCTTGCTGGCACACCGCGCCCAGCAGGTCATCACCCTGGAGATCGAGCCCGCTCTGGTGGACATGGCGCGCCGCAACCTGCAAAAAGCCGGCGTCTACAACGCCGAAGTGCATCTGGCGGACGGCGCGGCCCTCCTGGCGCAAGCAGTGCCCGGCAACGGCCCGCTTGGCGGCCCGTTCGACGTGATCGTGCTCAGCGGGTCGGTGGCCAGCGTGCCCGAGACCTTGCTCGCTTTGCTCAAGGTCGGCGGCCGGCTGGGCGCGGTTGTCGGCTTCGAGCCGATGATGCGCGCCACGCTGGTCACGCGCGTTGGCGAGGAAAGCTTTCGCACCACCCACGCCTGGGACACGGTGGCGCCCCGGCTGCTCAATTTTCCCGAACCGTCGAAATTCATTTTTTGACTCTCTGAACCCACCGCGAGGCCAGCCCCATGATTGCTCAACTCAACCCCGCCGATTTTGCCGCCTGGCGCGACCGGGCGGCGGCCGGCCTGGCACCCGCCGAACTTCCCGTGGTGCTCGATGTGCGCGAGCCGTGGGAAGTGCAGACGGCCAGCCTCCAGGAGGACGGCTTTCGCCTGCTGTGCGTTCCGATGCGCGAGATTCCGGCCCGGCTGGTCGAGCTGCGGGACACCCTGGGCGCCGACCGGCCACTTGCCTGCCTGTGCCACCACGGCATTCGCAGCCAGCAGGTGGCCAGCTACCTGGCGCAGGCTGGATTCAGCGATGTCGTCAATTTGCAGGGCGGCATTGATGCCTGGACGCACCAGGTCGATGCAGCGGTGCCCCGGTACTGAGCGCTGACCGGCTTGCCGTGGCGCTGGCCGAAGCCGGTCGTCACGGGCTTGACCGGTGGCGTTGTTCACCCTTCAAATTTTTCAACCTCAGCAAGACCTTTATGAACCTGCCGCAAAAAATGTCGCTGCCGCGCCTGTCAATGGGGTCTGCTTCGCTGGCGTTTGTCCTGAGCGCCCTGGCGCCCCTGGCTCAGGCGCAAAGCCTGGTCGAGCTGTATGACATGGCGCGGGCTTTCGACGCCAGCTACCAGTCGGCCGCGCTGCTGTATGAAGCCAACCTGGCCCGCGCCGACCAAGCCTGGGCCGGCATTTTGCCAACCGCCGGCCTGTCGGCGGGCGCCTCACGCGTCAGCATCGAAAGCACAGCAGCCCCGGCCGGCAGCATCACCGGTTTCAACACCCAAAATGCCACGCTGAGCGCCAGCCAGCCGGTGTACCGGCCGGGCAACTGGGCCACCTACGAACAAGGTTTCAAGCAGGTCGATCTGGCCAGGGCCCAGCTCGAAGCGGCCGCGCAGGACCTGATCGTGCGCACCAGCCAGGCGTACTTCGATGTGCTGGCCGCGCAGGACACGCTGGCCTTTGTGCGCGCGCAAAAAGAAGCGGTCAATGAGCAGCTGGCCTTTGCCAAGCGCAACTTCGAGGTCGGCACCTCGACCATCACCGACACCCGCGAGGCCCAGGCGCGGTTTGACCTGGTCACGGCCCAGGAGATCGCCGCCGACAACGATTTACGAGTGCGCCAGATCGCGCTTGACCAGCTGGTCGGCATCAAGGATTCGCAGCCGCGCCCGCTGGCCGTTCCGGTTGCTTTGCCGCCGGTCATGCCGGCCGAGGTGGACACCTGGGTGCGGCAAGCCGACCTGGTCAACCCGGCGATTCGCCAAGCACGCAGCAATGCCGACATCGCCGAGCTGGAAATCAAGAAAGCCGAAGCCGGCCACAAGCCCACGGTGGACGCCACCGCCAGCTACAACGTCACGAAAAACCCGTCGGCTTCCGCGCTTGCCGGCATTTCCTCGCGGGTCAACACCGGCAGCGTCGGCCTGGTGCTCAATGTGCCGTTGTTTGCCGGTTTTTCGACGCAAAACCGCATCCGGGAAACCCTGGCGCTGCGTGACAAGGCGCTGAGTGACCTGGAAGGCAGCCGGCGCGCTGTGTCGCAAAGCGTGCGCACCGCCTACCTGGGCGTGCAGTCGGGCCAGGGCCAGGTGCGCGCGCTGGAGGCCGCCGAACTGTCGAGCCAGAGCGCGCTCGACGCCAACCGGCTGGGCTACCAGGTCGGCGTGCGTATCAACATCGATGTGCTCAACGCCCAAAGCCAGCTGTTCCAAACCAAGCGCGACCTGGCGCAGGCGCGCTACAACGTGCTGCTCGGCGGGCTGCGGCTGCGCCAGGCCAGCGGCACCCTGACGCCGGAGAATTTGCAGCAGGTCAATGGACTGCTGGCGCGCTAGTTTTTCTTTGAAACTATCTGTCTTCTAGAAATTCCGGCAGACGGCTCAACAATGCTCAACCGGAACAGATGGGGCTGCGCCATCTATCTGGGTTTGCCATTCAGCCGTGTTCTGAAAGCGCTCCCTCAGGAATTCAAGGAAGAGCCGCACCCGGCCCGGCATATTGCGCCGGCTCGGATATACCGCGTAAATATCGAGCTGGGTGGGCTGGTAGGCCGGCAGCACGATCCTGAGAAAATTCTCCCGAATGTCCCGTGCCACCATGTAGTTGGGATGCATCGAAATGCCTTGCCCAAGCAGCGCGGCATGCCGCAGCGGTTCGCCAAAATTCGAACGCATGGAGCCCGCCACACGAACCGACTTTTTGCCGCCTGGACCCGTCAACGTCCAGAAATTCGTCGGTGACTTCAAGGCGTTGACGAGGCAATCATGTTGCGACAACTCTTCCGGCTTCAGGGGCTCGCCCTTTGCCGCCAAGTACGCCTGGGATGCCACCAGCAACTGCGGAACGCTTCCCAGCTTCTGGGCAATCAGGCTGGTGTCTTTCAGTGAAGGGGCGATGCGCAAGGACAGGTCGAGCCCCTCCCCGGCAATATCCACCCTGCCGTCGTCCAGGTGCATGACAAACTGAATTTCAGGATTTTTTGCTGAAAAAGCCGTCACCAGCGGAACCAGGTGCGCCGCGCCAAACGACGGTGGCGTGCCGACCCGGATCGTGCCTTTCGGCGCTCTCACTGCACCCCGAACAGCCGCTTCCACCATGTCGAACCGGTCGAGCAACTCTTGCCCTGTCTCCAACAGGGAAAGTCCCGCTTCGGTCAGGCTCACGCTCTTGGTCGTGCGGGTGAGCAGTTGGGCGCCCAGGCTTTCCTCCAGCCATTTCACGTGTTTGGTGACATTGCCCTTGGCCATGCCCAGCCGCACCGCCGCCGCGGTAAAACTGCGTCCCCGCGCGACTTCCGTGAATATTTCAATCGCCCTCAATCGGTCCATAAATCCTCTTACTGTTTCTAAATTGAGAACAATATATTCCGTTTTGGAATCTATGTCGAGTGAACAGGATTCCCTAAAATCCGAGCAGCTTTTTGCTCAGCATGCAGGGCGGCAGCATCAGAAAAGAGGCCGTCAATCTAACAAGAAAGCAATACGAATGACACTTGATGCTGGGACAGCACTGCCAGGATGCCTGCAGGTAACGCATCAGCTGTTTTATTTTCTCGACGAATCAAGGTACGAGGACTTGGTCGCGCTGTTCACGCCCGACGGCACCCTGCACCGCCAGGGAGAGCTTCTGGTCGGCCCCGAGGCGATCATGCGGGCGATGTCAAAACGGTCGGCGACGCAGCGCATCCGCCATGTGATCAGCAACGGATTCATCGAATCGCAATCGGCGGACCTGGTCCATCTGGTGGCTTACATGGTGGCTTACCGCTTTGATGACGGTGCGCTGCATGCCGGACCGGTGGACATCAGCCGCCCGCTGCGCCTGTCGGTGGTGCGCGCCGCCCTGCGCCAAATCGATGGTGCCTGGAAAATTGAGGCCATGACGTTCACGCCGGAATTTGAATTTGTCAGCGATGCGGTGTTGGCCGATGTCCAGCCATGACAAGCTGGCAGCCGCAGGCCGGGCCACAAGCCATGCAGACGAGCTTCATGCACCAGTCACTGCGCTCGCGCGTGGTGTCCAGGCCGGGCGCGCTGCTCGAACTGGGCCCGGAACTGGCCAGGCTCGGCTGCAAGCGCCCGTTGCTGCTGTCGAGCAACCGCATGGCGGCCAGCCCCTTGTACGCCGGCATCCGCGAGTCGCTGAGCGAGTTTGAATGTTTCGAGGCTGCGGACATCCCGCCGCACTCTTCCGTCTTGACGGTGTCGCAGATCGCCCGGATGGCCCAGGACCACCCCATTGATGCGCTGGTCGCCATCGGGGGCGGCAGCGTGTCGGACACCGCCAAGGCGGTGGCGCTGGTCATGGCGGAAGGCGAGCCACTGGCGCAGCACGCGTCGCGTTTCCTGCCGCCCGACACGGTTGTGACGCCCGACCTGGTGCGCTTGAAGCTGCCCATTGTTTCCATTCCCATGACCGCATCCGGGGCTGAAGCGACGCCCTCGTTCGGCATCCGGACAGCGCAAGGCACGAAGCTGCTGTTCTGGGATGCCCAACTGGCCAGTCGCGTGGTTCTCCTCGACCCGCTGGCCAACCTGGCCACGCCAGCGTCGGTCATGCTGTCGACCGGCATGAACGGCCTGGCCCATTGCATCGAAGGCCTGTACTCCAGGAACCGTTCCCCGGTCACCTCGATCCTGGCGCTGGACGGCATCGCGCAGTTCGACCAGGCCTTGCGCCATGTGGCACGCGCACCGGACCAGGTTGAGGCGCGGGCGGAGCTGCTGCTGGCCGCCCACATTTCCGGCATGGTGCTGGCGAGCGCCCGCAGCTGCCTGCACCACGCGATCTGCCATGTGCTGGGCGCCACCTTTGGCGTGGCCCACGGGGCAGTCAATTCGGTCATTCTGCCGCATGCCGTGCAGTTCAACGCGCCATTCGCTGCCCGGGAGCTGGCTGCGGCGGCCCGGCGGCTGGGCATGGCCGGTGGCCCGGATGATGAGGGCGCCGCAGCCTTCGTCCACTGGATTCGCGATGTCCAGCACAGCACGGGCGTGCCCTCGCGGTTAAGAGACCTCGGCATCGCCCGCGACGGGCTGAAGCAGGCAGCGGAAAAAACGATGCACGAGCGCGGCCTGGCCTACAACCCGCGCCCAGTCTCGGAACCGGCAGAGATCGAGTCCATCCTGATGGCCGCCTGGTAATTTAAAAACCCTGAATCAATGGAGATATGACGATGAAATTTATCGAAAGTGGGCTGTCCCTGGGCGCCCGTGTGGAAGACCTCGATTTGTCGAAACCGCTGTCCGATGACGCGTTCAAGCAGCTAGAGCAGGCGCTTGGCAAGTACGGCGTCTTGAGCTATCCCGGGCAGAACCTGACCTCCTTGCAGCTCAAGGAGTTTTCGGAGCGGTTCGGCCGCCTGGAGGTCAACGTGGCCAACCTGTACCAGGAGCCGGGCCTGCCGGAGGTCATGATTCTTTCCAACATGGTGGAAAACGGAAAACCGCTGGGGCTGAGCGATGCCGGTCAAGACTGGCACACCGACATGTCCTACAGCCGCATGATTGCTTTCACGAATGTGTTGTATGGCATCGAGATTCCTCACCGTGATGGCGAACCACTGGGCAACACCGAATTTTGCAACATGCACGCCGCCTACGACGACCTGCCCGGGGAACTCAAGACCCGGCTGGCGGGCATGACCATCACCCACGATTTCGCCAAGTTCTGGGACAAGATGCGCCGTGAAAAAGGCAGCAGCCGGCCCGCGCTGACCGACGCGCA
>JACMQR010000210.1 GCA_014376885.1 Polaromonas sp. | reverse complement strand
GCGCGGCCCACAGCCAACAAAACACCTTACTTCATGGCGTCTTGAAGCACTTCGAGCAGCCGGGCATGCGCCTTGTCGCGCGCTGCCGGGTTCGGTCCGACATGCACGCCCTGTCCGGCATTCACGCCGCCCGGCACGTCGCTGCGCAGGCGCACTTCGCCGGACGGCGCGTCAAATCCATGATAGCTGCCGGGGTAGACGTTGACCTCGGCACCGGCGCTTTTTCCCAAGTCGATGCACGGCCCGGGAGCTGTCCAGTCGTCAAGCTCGCCGAGCAGCAGCACCAAAGGCGCGCTGGCCGTGTAGCGAGCTGTCAGCGACGCCTGGCAGCCCGGATAGAACGCGATGGCCACGGCCGGCCGCACGGCCTGTGCGCGCACATCGGCACGGGCCGCGTCGGTCGCCGCCAGCACCGCACTGCCGCCGTGCGACCAGCCCAGCAAGGCAATCGGTGCAGGGCCGGCGGCCCGTTGCGCCCAAGGCTGGGCGGCCACCCAGGCCAGCGCCGCCAGCGTGTCGGCGCGCCGCTCGGTCTGGCCGATCCGGCGGCTGCCGATTTTCTGGGTGCACAGCTCGGTTTCGCCGCGCGGCAGCAAGCTGTCCGGAAAAACCACACTGTAGCCTTCGGCCGTCAGCAATTCGGCCATGGCCTGGTGCCGGCTGTTGAGCTGGCCCTTGCGCGGACCTGAGCTGGCATACAGCCCGCCGCAGCCGTGTAGCGCCACCACTGTTCCCTTGGGTTCAGTCGCTTTCGGCTGGAAAACCCAGGCTGTCAGTAGCGTGCCGTCGAGGCTGCTGAAGCGCGCCTCTTGCGGCAACGCTGAAGCGGGCGCGGCAAGCAGCAAGCCGCTCAGTCCAATGCACCAGGCCCAATGAATCATTCAGACGCGCTCGGCCACCCAGCTTTGGACGGACTTGAGGGCCGCCTCCAGATGGCTGGCATCGGTGCCGCCGGCCATCGCCATGTCGGCCTTGCCGCCGCCCTTGCCGCCGACCTGGCTGGCGACAAAATTGACCAGCTCGCCCGCCTTGATTCGGCCGGTGCTGTCATTTGTCACGCCAGCGGCGATCTGCACCTTGCTGCCGTCCACCGCCGCCAGCACAATGACCGCCGTTTTAAGCTTGTCCTTGAGCTTGTCCATGGTGTCCCGCAGGGTCTTGGCGTCGGCGCCTTCAAGCCGGGCGGCCAACACCTTCAGGCCCTTGACCTCGACCGCCTGGCCCATCAGCTCGTCGCCCTGGGATGACGCGAGCTTGCCCTTGAGCGCGGCGACTTCTTTTTCAAGCGTTCTGACCTGGTCAAGCACCTGGCCAATCCGGTTTTGCAGCTCCAGCGGACTGGCCTTGAGCGTGCCGGCAGCAGCCTGCACTGTCGACTCGAGCGACTGCAGGTAAGCCAGGGCGTTTTCACCGGTGACCGCCTCGACGCGGCGAATGCCGGCGGCCACGCCGCTTTCCGACACAATCTTGAACAGGCCGATGTCGCCGGTGCGCGCCACATGGGTGCCGCCGCACAACTCTTTGCTCGAACCAATGCTCAGCACGCGCACGGTGTCGCCGTATTTTTCACCGAACAGCATCATTGCGCCGGTTTTTTGCGCCGCTTGCAGGTCCATTTCGGTGGCGTCGGTCGCTTCATTCAGCAATATCTCGGCATTGACCCGCGCCTCGATCTCGCGGATCTGGCCATCAGTCACGGGCGCGCTGTGGGTGAAGTCAAAGCGGGTGCGTCCGGCGTTGACCAGGCTGCCCTTTTGCTGCACATGCTCGCCCAGCACCGCGCGCAGGGCCAGGTGCATCAGGTGCGTCGCGCTGTGGTTGCGCACGGTGGCGGCGCGCAGGCCAGCATTGACCCGGGCGTTGACCTGGTCGCCCACGGCCAGCGTGCCTTCGGCCAGCAGGCCGTGGTG
Organism: Polaromonas sp.; assembly: GCA_014376885.1. Classification (GTDB taxonomy): domain Bacteria; phylum Pseudomonadota; class Gammaproteobacteria; order Burkholderiales; family Burkholderiaceae_C; genus Polaromonas. The sequence continues at coordinate 2,213 of JACMQR010000210.1, read as the reverse complement.
GCCGTACACATCGGCCTTGATTTTCAGCGTGTCGCTGACCGCAAAGCGGGCCGAGCCGCTGGTGAGTTCGCCCGCATCGCCGATCTGACCGCCGCTTTCGGCGTAAAACGGCGTCGAGTCCAGCACCACCACGCCGTCTTGGCCCTGTTTTAGTGCTGAGGTGCTTGTCCCGTCTACATAGATTGCTATGATTTTCGATTTTTCCTCCAGCACCTGATAGCCGGTGAAGGCGTTGCCGGCGCCCGCATAGTCCAGGGCGCGGTCCATCTTGAACTTGCCGGCCGCGCGCGCCTTGGTTTTCTGCTGGTTCATGGCCACGGCAAAGCCAGCCTCGTCCACGCTCAAGCCGCGCTCGCGGCACACATCGGCCGACAGGTCCAGCGGAAAGCCGTAGGTGTCGTGCAACTTGAAGGCGACGTCGCCGGGCAGCACCCGGGCGCCGTCGGCCAGCGCGGCGTCCAGAATCTGCATGCCGGTTTCCAGCGTCTCGAAAAACCGTTCCTCCTCGGCCTTGAGCACGGCGGTGATGCGCTGTTCGTCAGCCGCCAGACGGGGATAGGCGTCGCCCATCAGCCTGACCAAATCGGCCACCAGCTTGTGGAAAAACGGTGTCTTCTTGCCCAGCAGGTAGCCATGCCGAACCGCGCGGCGAATGATGCGGCGCTGCACATAGCCCCGGCCTTCATTGGACGGATTGACGCCGTCGCTGACCAGAAAGGCGGTGGCGCGCACATGGTCGGCAATCACGCGCAGGCTTTTGTGGCCCAGGTCGGCCTCGCCGGTTTCACGCGATGCGGCCTTGACAAGAGCGTCAAAAATGTCGATTTCGTAGTTGCTGTGCACATGCTGCAAGATAGCAGCCAGGCGCTCCAGGCCCATGCCGGTGTCGACGCAGGGCGCCGGCAGCGGCGACACCGACCCGTCGGCGGCCATGTTGAACTGCATGAACACGTTGTTCCAGATTTCAATGAAGCGGTCGCCGTCTTCCCCCGGGCTGCCCGGCGGGCCGCCGGGAATATGCTCGCCGTGGTCGTAGAAGATTTCCGAGCATGGACCGCACGGGCCGGTGTCGGCCATCATCCAGAAGTTGTCGGACTTGTAGCGCCCGCCCTTGTTGTCGCCAATGCGGATCACGCGCTCGGGCGGCAAGCCGATTTCTTTGGTCCAGATGTCGTAGGCCTCGTCGTCCTCTTCATAGACCGTGGCCAGCAGGCGCTCGGCCGGCAGCTTGTAAACCTCGGTCAGCAGCTCCCAGGCCCATTTGAGCGACTCGCGCTTGAAGTAGTCGCCAAAGCTCCAGTTGCCGAGCATCTCGAAAAAGGTGTGGTGGCGCGCGGTGTAGCCGACGTTTTCCAGGTCGTTGTGCTTGCCGCCGGCGCGCAGGCAGGCCTGCACCGAGGTGGCACGCACATACGGGCGCTTGTCGGTGCCGAGGAACACATCCTTGAACTGCACCATGCCCGAGTTGGTGAACATCAGTGTCGGGTCGTTGCCCGGAACCAGGGAGCTCGAGGGCACCACGGTGTGGCCCTTGGCGGCAAAAAAATCGAGGAACGTCTTGCGGATATCGGCAACGGTGAAGTCAGAGGTGCGCATGGGATGGGTCAGTTCTCTAGGAAAGTAGCGTAAATTGGCAACGAGCCGCTGCAAAAGCAGGCAAGCTTTTGATTTTAGGCCGCTTTGAGCGTTAGCAGAAAACGCAGGGCGGCATCGTCGTCAGCCCAGGCGACATTAAAACGCAGCCAGGGGCTGGGCTCCAGATCGACCGAAAACAGGTGGCCCGGCCCAAGCAAGACATCCTGCTCGGCCGCCTTGTAGGCCAACTCGCCGGCGTTCTGGATGGCCGGGTGGCGCGCCCACAAGAACATGCCGGCATTGGGTTCGCAAAACAGCTCGAAGCCGATGGCCAGCAGCAAGCTGGCCAGGCGCCGCTGGCCCAGCGCCAGCCGGTCCCGCAAAGTCTTGATGTGCTTGCGCCAGCGGCCGTCAACCAAGGCGCCATAGGCCAGGCGCTCGGTGAATTCGGACGATGTCAGGCCCGAAATCATCTTCAGCCGGGCCAGGTCTTCAAGCCGGTCGGGATGGGCCGCCAGATAGCCGGCGCGGATGTTGGGCGAGATAGTTTTGGAAAAGCTGCTGATGTAGATGACCCGGCGCAACTGGTCCAGGCTGGCCAGCGAGGGGCGCGACTCGGGGTCGAGGTCGGCATAGAT
>JACMQR010000209.1 GCA_014376885.1 Polaromonas sp. | reverse complement strand
GCCGATGCCAACAAGATCACCGTGTCCTACCGGGAAGCGTCGGTGCCGTTCAGCTACCTGATCGGCTCGAGCAAGTCGGTCGGTTTTTCGGTCGAGCTGACCGATGCCATCGTCGACGATGTGCGCAAAAAACTCAACCGGCCCAACCTGCAGGTCGCCACCATGCCGGTGACCTCGCAAAACCGCATTCCCCTGCTGGTCAACGGCACCTACGACATCGAATGCGGCTCGACCACCAACAACTCGGCCCGCGCCAAGGATGTGACCTTCGCCATCAACCATTTCTACACCGGCACGCGCCTGCTGACCAAAAAGACCTCGGGCGTCAAAAACTATGCCGACCTGGCGGGCAAGACCGTGTCCAGCACCACTGGCACGACCAACGCGCAGGTCATTCGCAAATACAGCGCCGACAAAAAGCTCGACCTGCAACTGGTTCTGGGCAAGGACCATGACGACTCGCTGCTGCTGGTGGAAAACGACCGGGCACTGGCCTTTGCCATGGACGACATCTTGCTGTTCGGCCTGAAGGCCAATTCGAAGAATCCCGATGCGCTCGAGGTCGTGGGCGATTCGCTGCAGGTCGAGCCTTACGCCTGCATGCTGCGCAAGGACGATCCGGAGTTCAAAAAGCTTGTCGACGGCACCTTGAGCCGGCTGGTGAAGTCCGGCGAATTCAACCGCCTGTACACCAAGTGGTTTTTGTCGCCGATCCCGCCCAAGGGCGTGAACCTGAACCTGCCGATGAGCGAGCAGCTTCGGGCCAACCTCAAGGCAATGAGCGACGCGCCAGCGCTGTAAGGGCCGGGCTGCGTGTGCCTGGCTGGCGCGGTTAGGCCGGCGGGTTTAGGACGACACGGCCGCGCCTTGTGTTTGCCGCTGCCCAGCGCCAACCAGCTCGTCCAGCACCCGAATGCGAACCGGCGCTGTGGGGTCGTTGGGAAACTTGCGCGCGAAAAATGCCGGCGACCGCTTGAGCTGCGCGATGTCTTGCTCCTCGAACAGTCGTGGGTGCGACTGCTCGTAGTGCTGGAAACAGTGGTTCATCGGGCCTTTGTGCAACTGCAAATGCATCAGCAGCGTGGGCAGGACGATTTCCTCGGGCAGATTGAGTTGGCTGAAATAGCCGCGCAGGTCAGGCCGCTGAAACTGGCCGGCCATTTCAGCAATGACACGCCGGCGCGCACCAAACCAGGTGGTGCCGTAGTAGGCGCGGTAGTGCGGGTTGAAAATATGCCGGCCGATCGATGGCCGGCCCAGCGCCTGCATGAACCCAAGGGCCAGCCAGGCCGCAGGGTTTTTGCGGTCGCCGCTGCGCAGCCAGATGCCAGCCTCTTCGCGCCGCCCGGGTGAGGCGCCGAAATAAACGCCCGACAGGCGCCTGGCCACCCGAAACCGCACTGACCTGTCGGGCGCGAACGCCCGGTAGCCAATCGACATCAGCGCGTCACGGTCCTGCAGCACGTCGACACAGTCGAAATGCGCCTCGGCAGGACCGGCTACATGCGCTTCGAACGCCTCGATTGGCTTGATCGGCAGGCAGGAAGGACTGAGCAGCTGAAGGTAGTCAAAGTCAAGCTGGTCCAGCGCGTACTGCATCGAATGAAAAATTCCTTCAACGAAGCTGAACAGCCCCCAGCCGGTGCGCTTTGGGTCGGGCACGAAGACGACATTAGAGGCGGCGAGTGGAAACGCCGGCGTCTGGGAAAAATCATGGTGCACCAGAACGGTGTGCGGCGCCAGGGCGCGTGCCAGCTGATCAACCGTTTGCGGCTGGCTGACGGCGGACATCACCAAAAAAACAATCTTCGGCTTCATTTTTTTTGCATTCGGTTCGTTTTTAGTCAACAGGCCAGTCGGCCGCGGACCGGTGCCTGGCTGCGTGCCAAGCAACCGCGCGCGCCGTCATCCGGCTTTTAACGGGTGAAATTCCAATATTGAACCGGCCGGCAAGGGCTTGCCGGTGGCCTTCCATGGTTCCAAGCGCCTGGCATGCCGTCAATCTGGCAAACGGACTATCGGGCAGCGTAAAAAAGGTGTTGACACACGGCGTCGGCCCGCAGGCGGCAGCGCCAATGCTTTGGCGCAACCCCGTGCGCGCTGAGAGCGGCAGGGTTCGCCATAAGGCGGTTACTTGCCGGTCGAAGCGCTCCAGCGACTGTCCCAGTCGGTGCCCGGCGCACTGTCCAGGCTGCGGCGGTCGCGCTTGGTGGGCCGGCCATGGGCCAGGGTGCTGG
>JACMQR010000208.1 GCA_014376885.1 Polaromonas sp. | reverse complement strand
GTGGCTTGACGGCCTGAACATCGCGGCCAAAGGCGCGCAGATCAACCTGCCAGACAAGCCCTGCGCCGGCTCTGCGGGCGGCCCTCGCCCGGCCCGCGCTTTGGGCGGGATGCAGCCCCAGGACCGCCACAGCTTGCGGGTTTATTGCGTGGCCGAGCAGGAGCACCTCGGCGCACAAAGCCTGGGCTTTGTCTGCTTTCTCGAAGCATCCGGCGTGCTGCCGCCGTACATGCGGGAAATCGTCATCGACCGCGCCATGGCAGCGCCCGGCGATCCGGTGTCGCTCGATGACCTGAAGATCATTGTCCTCATGGTGTACTGGAGCTTTGGCGAAGAGCCCGACGCGCTGGTGCTCGATGAGCTGTGCGACGACACCGAAGGCCGCCTGGCGCACTGAACGCCAGCCCGCCAGAGGCGGCCGGCGCCAGCCGCCATTAGCCGAACAGGCGCTCGGGATTGGCCTCAAGCTTTGCCAGCGCGGCGCGCGTGGCGCGCACCGTCAGCGGGTCGTCGTCCACCGGTACCAGCAGCCCGGCCTGCAGGTAAGCTGCCAGCCGGCGCATCTGGACCAGAAAGCAGCGGCCATCGGCGGCGGCAAACAGGTGCAGCTGCTTGCGCTCGCTGCACCAGGCAAACTGCACCTGGCTGACCTTTCCATTGCGGTCCAGGCTGAACCAGCTGCCGGGCTGCAGTTCCCGACCCCAGGCGCGCATGGCTTCGGTCGGCTGGCTGCCGCCAGCGTCAATCACCTCGATATCGGCCGCATCGATGCCGACCATGGTGACCAGGCGGTTGGCGTCCAGCGGCAGGTCCCCAATGTCCTGCTCCGACAGGTAGTCCTCCAGATGGGTCAGGCGCCTGGCCATGGCATCGATCCGTTCCTGCGGGATCGGATCGGTCTTCGACATCAGGGCATCGGCCATGACGGCACTGAAGGCCTTGAGCGGGGCGTCCTGGTCTGCCGGGCCCAGGCCCGCCAGCGTCATGCCCTGGCGCAGCAGCCCGAGCTGCCTGGGAAGCGCAGCAATGACCCGGGAGCGTTCGCTGCGGCTGGGCTTGGCGCTGCCCGCCCAGACCAGATCGGCCGCGGCCTGCTTGAACAGCAGGGTTTGCGCATGCTGCGGGCCGTTCTTGATGGCCGAAATCGCCAGCACCTCGGCCCAGGTCCGGAACAGGAATTCCCGTATTTCATCGCGCACCGGCATGTCGTCGAGCAGCAAGCGCATCTCGATGGTGTACTGGACCGTCAGGGTTTCTTTTTGCTCCAGCTGCTGGGCCAGGCTGACCGCCCGGGCCACGCTGCCCTGGTCTGCAAAAAATCGCGATAAAAACCGCTCGAACTCTTCATGGACCAGCTGGAACACCCGCCGCCCGGTTTCCGGGTATTGCTCGACCACCTGCACGATCCGCTTGATTTCCGACTCGAGCACAGCGCCCGCCACGGTGACATCAAAGCCCAGCGCGCACGAACCCATGCGGTCAATCAGCTGGCGCGCCGGATGCTCCAGCGAGGCGAAGAACTCGGGCTCGGCCAGGGCGACCCGCAGCACCGGCATTTGCAGCCGGGCAAACCAGACGCGGATCTGCGGCGCAATCCGGTCTTCGGCCAGGATGCTCTGAAACATCAGGGCAAGGATTTCTATCGTCGCTTTTTCGGCCGATGTCGAGGCCGCGCTTTTAAGAACGCCCGTGCGCCGGCGCAGCGCCCGGGCTGCTTCGTCAAGCTGGCTCGGAGCGCGCGCCGCACCGGTTTCTTGCGCCTGAACGGACCCATCCGGGCTGGTGTCGCCCCTGCCCGACGACTGCAACTGGCTCAGGGCGTTTTCCAGCTGCGGCGACACCCGCCGGACCCGAGGGTCGCCAAAGTCTTCCACCCGGCTGCTCAGCAGTTGCCGCAGATGTCCCAGCACACCCTGCGACCGCGACCGCATGCGCGCCAGAGGCGTCGACAGGGTCTGCTGGCGGGTGTCGCCGCTTGCCCTGCCGCCCGGCCTGCCGCGCCGCGCGTGCCCGGGGCCTGCGCTTGACCCGTTGCCGGCTACGGCGTCCGGCAACGGGTCGGCGTCCGGGACATTCGGGCGGCGGGCAGCCGTGTTTGCAGCCGATGGGCTGGCGGCAAGCGCAGAAGGCGTTCGCCTGAGCAGCGGCCGCAGGTCGATTTCGGCCATCACTTCGCGCTGGATCAAGAACTCGTTTGTCGCATGGTAGATCTCCAGCATGCGCGCTGCCATGGTTTGGTGCACTGTGTCTTGCACCAGCAGCCACACCGACTGCGGCAGGCCAGCCAGCATCCACTGGTCAACCAGGTGGCGCGCCATCACCTCCGGCCGAAAGATATCCTGCTGGCCCAGTTCCGGAACTCCTTCCAGGCTCTGGATCCGCAGGCGCAGGTCGCTGAGCTCCCAGCTGGAAAAGTCGAGCAGGCGCAGCGCCAGGCGCGAGGCAAAAATCCTGTTTTCCACCGCCTCGTTGCCCACCAGCGCCATCTTTTCGAGTTCGACAGCGCCGGGAGCCGGGCCGGCGAGCGGCGCCAGCGGTGGCCGGACCAGGGCGCCCAGGATGCCCTGAACCCAGGCAGACCGGCCGGCCTGGAAAAGCCGCAAGGCGTCGTGCGACTGCTGGACATCCCGCGCGCTGGCCGGGCGCAGCGCCAGTTCGGACAAAGCCGCACCCAGGCTTTCGGCCAGCTCGGGCAGCATCCTGGCCGCGCGGTCGGTAAACAAGGCGCGCGCCTGTGCGGCAAGCAGGCTTAGCGGTGGACTGCGCGCAGGCACGGCGACCTTGAGCGAACAATCAGGTCGTCAGACCATGGCGCCCGAATTGGGATCGTTGGGATCCTCGTCTTTTTTGGCCGGACCCTTGACCAGGTCTTCACGCTTGATGCCCAGCCACATGGCAATGGCGGCCGCCACGAACACCGAGGAATAGATGCCGAACAAAATGCCGATGGTCAGCGCCAGCGCAAAGTAAAACAGCGTCGGGCCGCCGAACAGCAGCATGGACAGCACCATGATTTCGGTCGAGCCGTGGGTGATGATGGTCCGGCTGATGGTCGAGGTGATGGCGTTGTTGATGATCTCCTCGGTGCTCATCTTGCGGTAGCGGCGAAAATTCTCGCGAATCCGGTCAAAAATCACCACCGACTCGTTGACCGAGTAACCCAGCACCGCCAGCACGGCGGCCAGCACCGCCAGCGAGAACTCCCACTGGAAAAAGGCAAAAAAGCCCAGGATGATGATCACGTCATGCAGGTTGGCGATGATGGCCGCGACCGCGTATTTCCATTCAAAACGGAACGCCAGGTAGACCATGATGCCGAAAACCACCATGGCCAGCGCCTTCAGGCCGTCTTGCGCCAGCTCTTCGCCGACCTGCGGGCCGACAAACTCGGTGCGGCGCAGCGTCACGTCGGGGCTGGCGGCTCTCAAAGCGGCGATCACGGTGTCGCTTTGCTGGGCGGTGCTGACGCCTTTTTGCGCCGGCAGGCGAATCATCACATCGCGCGAGGTGCCAAAACTCTGCACCTGGACATCGTTCAGGCCCAGCTTGGCCACCGTGTCCCGGATCTTGCCGACATCCGCGGCCTGGGTGTAGTTGACCTCCATCAAGGTGCCGCCGGTGAACTCGACCGACAAATGCAGGCCCCGGGAAAACAGGAAAAACAAGGCCAGCGCAAAGGTGGCGAAGCTGATGATGTTGAAAATCAGCGCATGCCGCATGAACGGGATATCGCGCTGGATTTTGAAAAATTCCATCTGGGGTCCTTGAAAAGCGGCTCAGGAAAAAAAGGCGGTCATGGCTTGGCGAGGGCGCCGCCCGAGGGCGGGCGCCAGATCGTGCCGATGGACACCGTCTTGAGCTTTTTCTGCCGGCCATACCAGAGGTTGACCAGGCCGCGCGAGAAAAACACCGCCGAGAACATGCTGGTCAGGATGCCGATGCAATGCACCACCGCAAAACCGCGCACCGGCCCCGAGCCAAAGGCCAGCAAGGCCAGACCGACAATCAGCGTCGAGGTGTTGGAGTCCAGGATCGTCGCCCAGGCGCGCTCGTAGCCCGCATGAATCGCCGCCTGCGGCGAGGCGCCGCCGCGCAGTTCCTCACGAACGCGTTCATTGATCAGCACGTTCGAGTCGATCGCCATGCCCAGCGCCAGCGCCATGGCGGCCATGCCGGGCAGCGTCAGGGTGGCCTGCAGCATCGACAGCACCGCCACCAGCAGCAGCAAATTGACCGCCAGCGCAATGCCTGAAATCAGGCCGAACAGCATGTAGTAGGCGGCCATGAAGGCCACGATCACCGCAAAGCCCCAGGACACGCTGTGAAAGCCCTTGGTGATGTTTTCTGCGCCCAGCG
>JACMQR010000207.1 GCA_014376885.1 Polaromonas sp. | reverse complement strand
GGCAAAGCCGCCCCAGTGGGCGGTTTCGCGGGTAAGGCCGCGCAGCAAAATCCAGGTCATCGTGCGGCCTTGTGCGTGTCGGGGTGGGTGGGCCTGGGCGCGCTAACCGTACCAGTGCGCCAGCGCATCGCGCTGGCGCTGGCTGCGCGCCGCGCCGGTGGGCGCCCACTGGGCATAACCGCAGGCCGCGCGGCCCAGAAAGTCGAGAAACGCCATGTGCCGGCGCAGCACGCGCTGCTGGCGGTGCGCCACCAGCGGATTGAAGATGCCGCTGCGCGAGAAAAATTGCCGGGGATTTTTCTTGATCCAGGCCCACGACCCCATCTCCAGCGTCAGGGGCAAGAAGACGTTTTGCGAAGCCTGGCAGGCTTGCAGGTACAGGTGGTCCCACAAATCCCCGTGGGTCAGGTACTGCAGGCTTTGCGGCTCGAACCGGTACTGGTGCTGGCTGTACGACTGCAAATAAATTTCCTGCAGGGCATGGATTTCGGCCAGGTGGCGGATCGGCTCTGGCGTGTGGGCAAACGGAAACCAGATCCGGTCGCTGAAGCCAAAGCCGGAATGGCAGTCCAGCGCCATGCTGAACCTGCGCCCCAGCAGTTCGGCCGCCACCAGCTCGCACAATGCCTGGCTTTCCGCTTCGAGCGGCGCGCCGGCTTTGCCCCGGTACCACGGCAGCCCGGGGCCCAGGCGCTGGCCGCCCGCCAGAAACGGCACCTTGCCCAGAGCGTCGACCGGCGCATTGCGCATCAGGTCGACGCCGCGCGGATTGGCCCGGGTGCCCAGGGCGGTGCCGCCCGGGTTGACCAGCGGCATGAACACCAGCCGCACCGACGCCAGCTGGCGCTGCAGGCTGGCGTCCCAGCGCAGGCGCATGACCAGGCTTTGCAGATACGCAATCACCACCTGCGAGCCGATGCGCTCCAGGCCGTGCACGCCGCCAAAGAACCCGACCGCCGGCACATCCGGGTCCGGGTTGCCCAGGGCAATGGCGTAGACCGGCAAACGGGCGCCCGACGGCAGCAGCACCTGGCGCAAGACCTTCACGTCAAGCTGCGCGCCACCGAGCGCGATGATTTTTTCAATCGCCGCCAGTTCGGGCAGCACGGCGGCCGTTGGCGGGCCGGTCATGGCGGTTGCCGGCCGGCTGGCGCGCGCGCCGGGCTGGCCAATCGACACAAGGCGGTCACGAAAGGACGCTACCGTGGAACGTCAATCGGCTCATCTCGGGAGTTCTGCCATGGTGCATCGCCACACTTTCTTCACAAAAATCGCCTCCAGATGCCTGGGCGCGTCAAACCGCGTCATCTGGGGCGCTGTCGAGTTGTTTGCCCTGCAGCGCTTGCGCTTGCGCGCCTGGCGAAAGCCCATGCCATGACCACACCGCACTGGGTGCGTGACCATACGCCGCGCCTGCCCGCTTTGCCAGCCGGGCGGCCCAGGTGCAGTGTGCCAGCCAGAAATGATGGGGTGATGTCAATGGCGTGGCAGTCGCGTGACAGGCTGCCAACGCGCCCTGAATGCGCGGTGGGCCGCCGCAAAAGGCGCCG
>JACMQR010000206.1 GCA_014376885.1 Polaromonas sp. | reverse complement strand
TCGACGCATGGACCGGCAGCGCGCCTGCAAGCGCCAGGGCGCTGGCGACCGCTACGGCGCAAAGATTATTTTTTCTTGCAAAATTCGGCATGCCTGGCTCCTGATGGATGGTGAAAAAACCTCATTCAGAATCGTGCCCACCCAGCCTTGTTCCGTGTAGGAAAACCTAGGCAGCTGGCGTGAGAAGAAACCTTACACGCCAACCGGGTTGAAAAATCCTGCAAAAACCCGGGTCGCCGGCTGGCCAGCCCAGGCGCTGTCGCCTTCATGCAGCGTGCGGGGCCCGGCAGCGCGCCGCCAGAAGCGAGCCGGGCAGTCAGTCCGCCGCAAGCAGCCCCTGCAGGACGCCCGGCCCAAAGTGACGGTCGATGTAGTCCGCCAGCCCGTCAAAAACCGAGTCGAGCGTGAGCGTCGCCGCGGCAAACAGGGCCTGCAGCACGCGCGCGACTTCAAACATGCCATGAAGATGCAGCCCCAGCAAATTGCCCGCGCCGTTTTGCCAGGCCAGCCCTTCGGGCATTACCGGGCACGCCACATTGCCCGCCTCTGCCATTGCCGCCTGCGGCGCGGTCGGGCCATGGTGAATTTCGCAGCCCTGCACCGTGACATGCGACAAGCTGGCCCAGTGGCCACATGGGCAAGGTGGCGACCATGGGCACGCCGGTCAGACCCCTGAGCATTTGCACGGCCCCGGCGCCAGCAAACCGGCATCGCCCCGCAACTTGTTCAGCACGAAGCCCTTGATCAACTTTTTCTCGGCGGCGTCGAGCATTGCCTAGGTGCCGTACAAATGGGCAAACGCGCCGCCCCGGTCGATGTCGCTCACCAGCAGGCAGGCGGCGTTGGCGTGCAGCGCCACGCGCATGCTGACGAGGTCGCCTGACCTGAGGTTGGATTTCGGCCGGCGACCCCGCGCCCTCAATCACACCACGTCGTTTTCGGTCAGCAGTTCGTCCAGCGCCTGTGCCACCACCGGCCAGACCTGTTCGCTGCGGCTGCGCCAGTCCAGGCGCGACAGTTGGGCATGCACCTGGCCCATCAGCACGACCTGGCTGTGGGTATCGTTTTCAGGCTCAAGCAGAAGCGGGTTCATCCGCGCATCGGGCACCGCCCGGTCGGCCAGGGCCTGAAAGTACTGGGCGCTGCCGATTTCGCCGCCCTGGCTGCTTGCCGGTTCGCCGGGCGTAATAGCGGCACAGCGCTGTTGTCAGCCAGCTTTTGCCAGCGCCGCTGCTTGTGCCCAGCACCATGATACTTTTAGCTTTGCAGGGCCTGGGCATGGCGGCGTCTTCACGGCGGGAATTCAAAATCAACTTGTTCCTGGTGACGCGCGCAGACGCAGGCTTAGGCCGGAGCCGGCTGCACAGCGGCAAAGCGCAGGGTCACCAGCTGGTCCTGGCGCGCCAGCATGACCTGCGCGGCCGCTGCCAGCGCCTGCACATCGTCCCAGGCCAGCATCCGGCAGCCGTCGTCATAACGCTCCACGCTGCCTTCACCGGACGGACTGATGAACACCGACAGCGTGACCTCGGCCATACCGGCAGTGGCGCGGATGACCAGGGCGGCGGGCTCGGACAGCGCATCGGTCACGGCAAACAGCACCGCGCTCAAGACCGTGCGCACGGCATCGCGCAGCACCATCAGTGGCAGGGTTTCAACCTCGTTGGTCAGGCGAAAACCAGAAAAATGCAGCATTGTCGCCATCAACCCGACGCACTCCCCGACGCCTGTGTCCATGCGGGTCAAGACGCCTGGCTCGGGCGACAGCCAGGTTCCCATGTCCATGCATTCGTCGATGGCCGCCTTGGCAAAGTCGTTGATTTTTTCAGCCTCCTGCCTGACTGACTGCAGGTCGGGCTGTGCGGCCGACAGCTTGTGGCGCATGACACCATAGATCAGCCCGATGGGCTGCAAGGGCCGGACCATCTGGTGACGCAAGCTGGGCGCCAGACGCCGGAGAACGGCATAGCGGGCGGCTTCGATCTGCTGCACCGCCCCTGCCCCGGCTGCCCGGTGGTGTTCACGCGGCGGCGCGCTGGATGGTTGGAGGGTCATGGTGTGGATGGTTGGCGATCGGTAAACAGGTAGCCGGGTAACCAGGTAGCCGGGTAGCCGGGTAGCCGGGTAGCCGGGTAGCCGGGTAGCCGGGTAGCCGGGTAGCCGACAGGATGGCATGGTACACCCGGCCTTGGGGCGCAAAGCGCTGGCGCTGGCCAGAGCCTTCCGGCTGGGCAAGCGCAGACCGGTGAAGGTGTCGCCCGCAGCCTTTCGATGCCACCATTGCTGAGCAACGAAGCACAGCCCGGGCTGCTGGCGTCGCGTCAAACGTAAACTGCCGGTTCTTGCTGGCCAGCGCCGCGCATCGCCGCATTGCAGCCTAGGCCCGGGCTTGAGCCAGGGCTGCGGTCTGCGCCTTACGCTGCACGCCGCTGGCGACGCGATCTCCCGACACTTTGCGCCTGACGCGACACTAGCCGTTTGGAACCAGCTGCGCAATGCTCTGGCAAATATGGGCCACGGTGGCGGGTTTTGACAGGTGGGCATCAAAGCCGCTTTGCAAGGCGCGCACCGTGTCGACCTGCCGGCCGTAGCCGCTGAGCGCAATCGCCTTGAGCTGGCGCAATTGCGGGTGCTTGCGAACCTCGCGAATCAGCTCGTAGCCGTCCATATGGGGCATGCCCAGGTCCGAAATCATCAGCTCATAGCTGCCTTTTTCCAGCAGCGCCAGCGCCTGCGCGCCGCTGGTGGCCATGTCGACCGACGCCCCTTCGAGCCGCAGCAGGGCAGAAAATGGCTCCAGCAGATCGACCATGTCATCGACGGCCAAAATCCGCATCCCTTTGAGGGTTCCGCTGCGCAAGGGCGTGGTTTCGCTGGGCGAGCTGGTCTGGGCAAGCGGCAGCCAGACGGTGAAGGTGGCGCCCTGGCCGACCCCGGCAGAATCGGCCAGCACCTTGCCGCCCTGGGCCACCGTCAGGTCGTGCACCAGGGTCAGGCCGACACCGAGCCCGGCATTGCCGTTGGCGCCCTTGTGGTCGGGCGCCTGGACGAACATGCCAAAAATATGCGGCAAGAATTCCGGGTCCACTCCCTGGCCGGTGTCGACGACCGACAGGCGCGCAAATGTGTCGTCGCGCCCCAGCTGCACGGTGATGCAACCGCCCTCGGGAGTGAATTTGATGGCGTTGTTGATCAGGTTCCAGAGCACCTGCTCGGTGCGCACCCGGTCGCACAGGCCGTACAGGTGCGCCTCCTGGCTGTCAAATTTCAGCGCCAGGTTTTTTGCTCTGGCCGCTTCGCGCGCTGCGGTAGCGATCGATGCGGCCAGCTCGGTCAGATCGACCGGCGCCAGGCGCATGGTCAGCTTGCCGGTCCGGGCGCGCGACAGGTCCAGCAGATCGTCGATGATCTTGGTCTGGCTGACCACCGCGCTGCGAATGGTCTGGCCCGCGCGCACGGCCTGCGGCAGCAGGCGCACCTCCGGCTGGCTGAGCAACAGCTCGGTGTTGACCTGGATCAGGTTCAGCGGATGCTTGAGCTCGTGGGACATCACCGCCAGGAACTGGTCTTTGAGTTCGTTGGCCTGCTTTTCCATGGCCAGCATTTCCTCGTGGCTGGCCTGCTGTGACAGGCTTTCGGTCATGTCGCGGGCAATCTTGGCATAGCCGCCGGTTTTACCCTCCAGCCGGGTCATCACGCCGTTGCAATAAAAGGTGCTTCCATCCTTGCGCAGATGCCAGCGCTCGTCAAGCCGGCGGCCTTCTTCGTGGGCCACCCGCAACTCTTCCTCGGGCGCGCCGGCGGCCCGGTCCGGCGCCGTGAACAACAGGGCAAACGGCTGCCCGATCATCTCTTGTTGGCCATAACCAAACATGCGCTGCGCGCCCAGGTTCCAGCTGGTGATGCTGCCTTGCTCATCGATCGTCAAGATGGCGTAGTCCTTGGTGGTCTCGGCAGCAATGCGCAACTGCTCTTCGCCGGCGCGCAGCTGCTCTTGTGCCATGCGCAGGGCAGTGACGTCGACAAAGCTCAGCACGACGCCATCGATGTAGTTGTCGCTGGTACGGTAGGGGCGGATTTGCGCCAGGTAGTGCCGCCCGTCGCTGCTGCTCACGGGTCGCTCGATCAGCTTCAAGGTCTTGAGCATGTCCAGCGCGTCGGCGGCCAGCAAGGGGTAGTCGAGCTTGTGGGTGATGTCGAGCAGCGGGCGGTCGATGTCCGCATCGATCAGGTTGAAGATGCTTGCCGCTTTGGGCGTGAATCGCTTGATCAAAAGGTTGCGATCGACAAACACGGTGGCAATGTCTGATGAGGTGATCAGGTTTTGCAGGTCGTCGTTCATCATGCCGGTTTCATCGACTTTGGCTTTGAGTTCAAAGTTGACGGTGGTCAGCTCTTCATTGATGGACTGGAGCTCTTCCTTGCTGGTTTCAAGCTCTTCGGTGGCCGAGCGCAGCTCTTCATTGACGGCCTGCTGCTCCTCGTTCAGGGCCTTGAGCTCTTCGGTCGATGTCTCGGTCTGCTCGATGGTGCCCTGCAGGTCTTCCTTGAGCCGCTTGATCTCGTTTTCCATCTGGCCGACCAGCCGCTGATGCGCCTGATCGACATTTTCCGACATCACGCTGGGCGGCTTTTCAGGCACCTCGTCGAACATGACCAGCGTCAAGGCGGGCTCGCTGCCGTCCTGACCGAAAAAACGCACCGTCATCTCGACCAGCAGCCGGCTGTCGCCCCGCCGGATGGCAATGGCCTGGGTCTTGACGGGCTTGCCGCCATTTTTCGCCTGGTAGATGGCGGTGCGCAATTCGGCGCGCAGCTCGGCCTGCGCATTGTCCAGAAGGTTGACCGACGGTGAGCCACTGCCGGGCAGCAAAAATTTGCCGACGTTTTCTGACAAATGCAGGATGTTGTGCTCGCCGTCGATCAGCACGCTGGGCAGAACCACCTGGTCGATCAGCTTGCGGTGCAGCTCGGCAAACGACGCCGGCCTGGGCGCGCGCCGGTCCGGGCCGCGCTGGCTGAACACCAGGCGCTCGCGCGGAAAATCCGTTGCCAGCAGCAAATGCCGCATGGCGCTGCCGTTCGGATTGGCCTTGTAAATCCGGCTCTTTTTGTCCACCAGGGTAAACAGCTTGGGCGCCGCGTCGGCCGACTCCGAACTGCCCAGGAACAGGTGCCCGCTGGGCTTGAGCGCAAACCGAAGGGTGGCCAGGACGCGCGCCTGGGCTGCCTTGTCCAGGTAAATCAGCAAATTGCGGCAGCAGATCAGGTCGATTCGGGAAAAAGGCGGATCGCGCAGCACATTATGGCTGGCAAACAACACCTTTTCGCGCACCGGCTTGGAGACCCGGAAACAGTCTTTTTCGGCCATGAAGAAGTTTTGCAGCCTTGCGGCCGACACATCCGCGGCTATCGACGCCGGATACAGCCCGTTGCGGCCAAAGGCGACAGCCCGGTCGTCAATGTCGGTGGCAAACACCTGCAACTCCGAGCCGCTTTGCTGCAGGTCCATCTGCTCCTTGATCAGCATGGTGATGGAGTAGGCCTCTTCGCCAGTGGCGCAGCCCACCACCCAGACGCGCACCGCATCGTCAGCCGGGCGGTTGTGCAGCAACTGGGCCAGCACATCGTGTTCCAGCGCTTCAAACGCCCCCGGATCGCGAAAAAAGTTGGTGACGCTGATCAGCATGTCCTGCAGCAGCGGCCGGGCTTCTTCAGGATGCGCCCGCAGGTAGGCCAGGTACGCGGCCAGGTCAGGCATGCTGTTGACCTGCATCCGGCGCTCGATACGCCGCAGCACGGTGGCCCGCTTGTACTGGCGAAAATCGTTTTTCGAATGGATGCACAACAGCGCCACGATGTCACGCAGCGCCTCCTCGTCAGTCCGGGCAGCCGCGTCGCTTTCGGTCTGCTGGGCTTTGAACGCAGTGTTGGCGTTTTTGGGCAGGCTGATGCGGCTGGCGTTCGCCCACAGATCCACCAGGCGCTGCGGCATCTCGGCCGCGTTGATGACAAAGTCCACCGCTCCGGTGGCAATGGCAGCTTTGGGCATGCCGTCGTACTGGGCGTCCTCGGGGGATTGCGCCATCGTCAGGCCACCTTCCCCCTTGACCCGGGCCAGGCCCGCAGCGCCGTCAGCGCCGGTGCCCGACAGGACGATGGCGATGGCGCGCTCCTGGTGAACCTCGGCCAGGGTGCGGAAAAACAGGTCGATCGCCAGGTGCGCGCCCCTGGCCCGCACGGGCTGGGACGGCACCAGCTGCCCGTCGTTCATTGACAAATCATGGCTGGGCGCGATGACATACACATGGCTGGCTTCAATGTGAGTCGGCGCATTCACCTGGGCAACCGGCATGCGGGTGACGCGCTGCAGAATTTCCGCAACATTGCTTTCATGGTCCGGCGACAGGTGAAGAATGACGACAAAAGCCATGCCGTTGGCTGGTGGCATCTTCTCGAAAAAACGCAGCAGGGCCTGCAGGCCACCGGCTGAAGCGCCTAGGCCGACCACAGGAAAATTAAGACTGCTTTTTATCAACTCATCAGTCCTTGCCGGGTCCGGGGAAGCATCATGCAGGTCAGTCATTTTATCAACCAGTTTGGGCGACTAAATTGCTCATAATAGCGCCGGAAACCGGCCAGATTGGTGCGGCTTCGGGACCTTCCCAGGTTCACGCCCCGCCTGCCCGATTGCCCGATTGCCGGGCTGACCAGCGCTTGGAGCTTCGGCGCAATTTGCGAGCCGGGCCGCAATCCGGAAATTCAGCGCGTTAAAAATGGCCGTGGCAGCGTGCAGCGCCCTCGGCAAGTAACCGGTGCCCGGCAAGACGCCGACCGCGCCGCATCAACTGCCCTTTTCGCGTTTGAAAAAAGCGCTTTCAGCCGGAGCCGGAAGCGCTTTCCAAGCGATCAAATTTACAGACTGCTATTTTTTTATAGCTGCATTTGCTTGCAGGCAAAGCGCCTGGACATTAAATCACCAAATTTCAGGCAGTATCACTTGGATGACTGGCTGCTGGCATAGTTGGCAATGCCGTCGGCGATCTCTTTTTTCGCCGCATCCGGGCCTTCCCAGCCTGAAATCTTGACCCACTTGCCTTCTTCCAGGTCTTTGTAGTGCTCAAAGAAATGGGCAATGGTTTTCAGGCGCAGCGGGTTCATGTCCTCGGGCTTTTGCCAGTGGCTGTAGAGCGAGCATTTCTTGTCGATCGGCACGGCCAGCACCTTGCCGTCCTCGCCCGCTTCATCGGTCATTTTCAAGATGCCGATCACCCGGCAGGTCACGACGACGCCGGAAATCAGCGGCACCGGCGTGATGACCAGCACATCGACCGGGTCGCCGTCGCCGCTCAGGGTTTGCGGCACATAGCCGTAGTTGCACGGGTAGTGCATGGCAGTGCTCATGAAGCGGTCGACAAAAATAGCGCCCGACTCTTTGTCGACCTCGTACTTCACCGGGTCGGAGTTCATCGGGATTTCGATGACCACGTTGAAGGAATCGGGAGCGTTTTTGCCGGGGGTAACCTTATCTAGGGACATAGTTGCTTTATGTTGATGGAAAACACGTTGATAAAAAATAGCCCGGGAGCTGATTTTGTCGAATTGCTGGCACCTTGCCAGCCGCTGGTGTGCCGGCCGCTCAAAGCGCGCCTGCAAAGCGGCTGATTTCGGCCTTCATTTTACTAAACCGGACCTTACGGGTTGCCAACGGCGCGTGTTTTAGCGTTTAATTTCGCCAGTTGGCCAATCGTCCCATCGCCTCCATGCGAGCCACGAGGAAGCAACGCA
The DNA here is from genome assembly GCA_014376885.1 of Polaromonas sp. Lineage (GTDB taxonomy): Bacteria > Pseudomonadota > Gammaproteobacteria > Burkholderiales > Burkholderiaceae_C > Polaromonas. Next base: position 13,093 of record JACMQR010000206.1, on the reverse strand, counting down.
GCGGGGGTCCGCTTGCGTGGCACCCTTCTTGGCAAATCACATCACAGGAGGTATCTATGACCGGTAACTCGGCAGCACTCATGCTGGCGCTGGCCTGCGGACTCATTGCAGTGGGCTATGGTTTTTGGGCCAGGCGCTGGATTTTGTCCCAGGACGCGGGCAATGCCCGGATGCAGGAAATATCGGCGGCCATCCAGACCGGGGCGGCCGCCTATCTGGCCCGGCAGTACAAAACCATTGCCATCGTCGGCGTCATCCTGGCCGTGCTGATCGGCGTTTTTCTCGATGGCAAGACGGCTGTTGGCTTTGTCGTGGGCGCGCTGCTGTCGGGGGCCTGCGGCTTTATCGGCATGAATGTCTCGGTGCGCGCCAATGTGCGAACCGCCCAGGCGGCGACGCGCGGCATCGGCCCTGCACTGGACGTGGCGTTTCGCGGCGGCGCCATCACCGGCATGCTGGTGGTCGGCCTGGGCCTGCTGGGCGTAACGGTATTTTTCTGGTTTCTCGTTGGCAACGGCAACTCCACGCCGACGGCCAAACTGGCCGACCTGCTCAACCCGCTGATCGGTTTTGCCTTTGGCTCGTCGCTGATCTCGATCTTTGCGCGGCTCGGCGGCGGCATCTTCACCAAGGGCGCCGATGTGGGCGCCGACCTGGTTGGCAAGGTCGAAGCCGGCATCCCGGAAGACGACCCGCGCAATCCGGCGGTGATTGCCGACAACGTCGGCGACAACGTCGGCGACTGCGCCGGCATGGCGGCCGACCTGTTCGAAACCTATGCAGTGACGCTGATTGCCACCATGGTGCTGGGCGCGCTGCTGGTCGCCGCCAGCCCGATGAACGCGGTGCTGTATCCGCTGGGGCTTGGAGCGGTGTCGATCATCGCGTCGATCGTCGGCTGCTTTTTCGTCAAGGCTTCACCCGGCATGACCAATGTGATGCCGGCGCTGTACAAGGGCCTGGCCGTGGCGGGCATCTTGTCGCTGATCGCGTTTTATTTTGTGACCCTGTGGCTGATGCCCGACAACGCGATTGCCGCCAGTGGCAGCCAGATGAAGCTGTTCGGCGCCTGCGCCGTCGGCCTGGTGCTGACCGCAGCACTCGTCTGGGTGACCGAGTACTACACCGGCACGCAGTACGCGCCGGTCAGGCACATCGCCCAGGCCTCGACCACCGGCCATGGCACCAACATCATCGCCGGCCTGGGCGTGTCGATGCGCTCGACTGCCTGGCCGGTGATTTTTGTCTGCATCGCGATTTTGGTGTCGTACAACCTGGCCGGCCTGTACGGCATTGCGATTGCCGCCACCGCCATGCTCAGCATGGCCGGCATCGTCGTGGCGCTGGACGCCTATGGCCCGATCACCGACAACGCCGGCGGCATTGCCGAGATGGCCGACATGCCGCCCGAAGTGCGCGCCGTGACCGATCCGCTGGACGCCGTGGGCAACACCACCAAGGCGGTGACCAAGGGTTACGCCATCGGCTCGGCCGGGCTGGCCGCGCTGGTGCTGTTTGCCGACTACACCCACAAGCTGGAGAGCTACGGCCAGGCCATCAGTTTTGATTTGAGCGACCCGATGGTCATCGTCGGCCTGTTCATCGGCGGCTTGATTCCCTACCTGTTCGGCGCCATGGCCATGGAGGCGGTGGGCCGCGCCGCCGGTTCGGTGGTGGTCGAGGTGCGCCGCCAGTTTGCCGATGGCCAGATCATGGCCGGCAAGCGCAAGCCCGACTACAGCCCTGCAGTGGACATGCTGACCACCTCGGCCATCAAGGAAATGATCATTCCGAGTCTGCTGCCGGTCGTGGTTCCGGTGCTGGTGGGCCTGCTGCTGGGGCCGAAGGCGCTGGGCGGCATGCTGATGGGCACCATCGTGACCGGCCTGTTCGTGGCGATTTCGATGTGCACCGGCGGCGGCGCCTGGGACAATGCCAAAAAGTACATCGAAGACGGCCATCACGGCGGCAAGGGCAGCGATGCCCACAAGGCGGCCGTGACCGGCGACACGGTGGGCGACCCGTACAAGGACACGGCCGGGCCGGCCGTCAACCCCTTGATCAAGATCATCAACATCGTCGCGCTGCTGATCGTGCCGCTGATGATGAAGTTTCATGGCGGCGCGGCCCAGGCAGCGCCCGCTGCGCCGGAGGCAGCGCCTGCGGCAATCAGCGCGCCGGCCAACGTGCCGACCACGCCGGTCCTGCCGGCGCCGGCGCCCGCCCAGGCGCCGGATGCTGCTGGCCTGCCGACACCTGCGGCCAGTGCCCCGGCGCCGGCGCCCGCCGCTTCCCGGTGAACCCGGCCGGCGCCCGCGGTACGCTGGGCCGCCCGGTGGCGGAGGAACTGGGCACAATGGTGGTCGCCCGGCGCATTTGCGCGGCCACAGGCCGGACCGTGCCTTCGTCCGGATGTGACAGCCCAGCGCTTTTTCCTTACCCTGCCTGAGCCAAACGATGACCCTGCCCACGCACCAACTCACCATGACCGTGCTGATGACCCCCGACATGGCCAACTTTTCCGGCAATGTCCACGGCGGCACCATTTTGAAGTTTCTCGACCAGGTCGCCTATGCCTGCGCCAGCCGCTACGCCGGGCGCTATGTCGTCACCCTGTCGGTGGACCAGGTGATGTTTCGCCAGCCGATCTATGTCGGCGAACTGGTGACTTTTCAGGCCTCGGTCAACCACACCGGCAGGTCCTCAATGGAAATCGGCATCAAGGTGCTGGCTGAGAACATCCGCACCCAGGAGTTGCGCCATGCCAACAGCTGCTTTTTCACCATGGTGGCGGTCGACGACGAGCGCAAGCCGGTGGCCGTGCCGAAACTATGCCCGGTCACGCCCGAGCAACTGCGGCGCCATGCCTGCGCCGAAGTGAGAAAGCAGCTGCGCCAGGAGTTTGGCAGGCGCTTTGACGCCCTGCGCCAGCGCCCGGCCTGAGCGGCCCGCGCCGTTCAAGCAAGCCGGCCAGCGCCCAGCTCACGGCCCGCCGTCCTGCAAGGTGCTGGCCCTCTGGGGCAGGCAGGTCAGATCAATTCCCCGGCAGCGGCAGCGGCTTTTCCGGGTCCAGCCCGGCGGGCTGCCGAGGATTTACCGCCTGCGGCACCGGCCGGGTGCGCTTTCACGCAAAATCAGGTTCATGCAGCATAACTACATTGCGAATGCCTCGATTCCTTCCCACTCGGGCAAAACCATCGCGGTTGTGGACCCGTCCGACGGGCAGGTTTTCGACGAGATCCAGCGCAGCACCGCGCACGACATGGATGCGGCGGTGCGCAGCGCCAGACATTGCCTGGAGCGGGTCTGGAGCCGGCTGAGCGGTGCTGAGCGCGGCCGCCTGCTGATGCGCTTGTCAGGCAAGGTGACCGAGCATGCCCGGGAGCTGGCGCTGATCGAGCAGCGCGACTGCGGCAAACCCACCCGACAGGCCCTGGCCGACGCGCTGGCGCTGGCCAGGTACTTCGAGTTTTACGCCGGCGCCTGCGACAAGCTGCACGGCCAGACGATTCCGTATCTGGACGGCTACAGCGTGCTGACCTGGCGCGAGCCGCACGGCGTGACCGGCCACATCATTCCGTGGAACTACCCGATGCAGATCTTCGGCCGCAGCGTCGGCGCCGCGCTGGCGGCGGGCAATGTCTGCGTTGTCAAGCCCAGCGAAGACGCCTGCCTGTCGCTGTTGCGGGTCGCCGAACTGGCCGCCGAGGCGGGCTTTCCGGCCGGCGCGCTGAACATCGTCACCGGCTATGGCCATGAGGTGGGCGATGCACTGGCGCGCCATGCCGGCATCGACCACATCAGCTTTACCGGCAGCTCCCGCACCGGCACGCTGATCGCTCAGGCGGCAGCCGAGCGCCATTGCCCGGTCGCGCTGGAGCTGGGCGGCAAGAGCCCGCAGATCGTGTTTGCCGATGCCGACCTGGACGCGGCGATTCCTGCCATCTTGAGCGGCATCGTGCAAAACGCCGGCCAGACCTGCTCGGCCGGCTCGCGCCTGCTGGTTGCCAAGGAGCTCTACCCCGCCTTGCTGGCGCGCCTGGGCGAGGCGTTTGAAAACCTGCGCGTCGGACCGGCGGCCATGGACCTGGACCTGGGACCGCTGATCCGCCCAAGCCAGCAGCAGCGCGTCTGGGATTTTTTAAGCGATGCCCATGCGGCCGGCATTCCGGTGGTCGCCCAAGGGCTGATCGTCGATGAAGCACCGGACAGCGGCTTTTACCAGGCGCCCATGCTGCTGGCCGATGTGCCAGCCGACCACCGCTTGACCCAGGAGGAAATCTTTGGCCCGGTGCTGTGCGCTCTGCCCTTTCACGACGAGGACGAGGCAGTCCTGCTTGCCAATGACACCCGCTTTGGCCTGGCTGCCGGCATCTGGACCGCCGACGGCGCGCGCCAGTTCCGCATGGCCAGGCGCGTCAAAAGCGGCCAGGTGTTCATCAACAACTACGGCGCGGGCAGCGGCGTTGAGTTGCCGTTTGGCGGCGTGAAATCATCGGGCTATGGCCGCGAGAAAGGATTCGAGGCGCTGTACGGATTCACCACCCTGAAGACGGTGGCGCTGCGCCATGGCTAGCAGTCCGGGCCGCATGGGCAGGGTGCAGGGCCCAGGCTTGTCAAGCCAATGCTTCATTCAGCAATGAAACCCTCGCCTGTTCGCTGCCAGCCAAGCAACCGGTTAAGCGGCCGGTTAAGCGGCCGGTTAAGCGGCCGGTTATGCTGCCGAGTAAGCTGCCTGTTTGACATGCCCTCCGGCCAATCAGGTAGATTCTCCCAAAGTTAGCCTTCATGACAGACACCCTTCGCAAAGTAATTCCCCTGGCCGACATGCGCTATGCAAGCCGCGTGCCGAATGTGCCGGCCCGCCTGTCCGCGCCCGCCGGCTTGCTCAGCGACACGCTGGGCCGGCCGCTGCGCGACCTGCGCATCAGCGTGACCGACCGCTGCAACTTTCGCTGCAGCTACTGCATGCCCAGCGAAGTGTTCGACAAAGATTACGCCTACCTGCCGCAAAACTCGCTGCTGACTTTCGAGGAAATCACCCGGCTGGCAAAAATTTTCGTGGCCCACGGGGTGGAGAAAGTTCGGCTGACCGGCGGCGAGCCGCTGCTGCGCAAAAACCTTGAGGTGCTCATCGGCCAGCTGGCCCGCTTGCAGACACCGGCCGGCAAGCCGCTGGACATCACCCTGACCACCAATGGCTCGCTGCTGGCCCGGAAAGCCCAGCAGCTCAAGGACGCCGGCCTGCAGCGCGTCACGGTCAGCCTGGACGCGCTGGACGACGCGATATTTAGGCGCATGAACGATGTCGACTTTCCGGTGGCCGATGTACTGGCAGGGATTGACGCCGCCCACCGAGCCGGTCTGTCGCCCGTCAAGGTCAACATGGTCGTCAAGCGCGGCACCAACGACTGCCAGATTGAACCCATGGCGCGGCATTTCCGGCATTCTGGCGCGGTGCTGCGCTTTATCGAATACATGGATGTCGGGGCCACCAACGGCTGGCGCATGGACGAGGTCCTGCCCTCAAGCCAGGTGATCGAGCGCCTGCAGGCCGAATTTCCCCTCGCCGCCATCGACCCGAACTGCAGCGGCGAAACCGCCGAGCGCTGGCGCTACCTGGACAGCGCCGGCGAAATCGGCGTGATCAGCAGCGTGACCCAGGCTTTTTGCGGCCAGTGCAACCGGGCGCGGCTGTCGACCGAAGGCAAATTGTTTTTGTGCCTGTTTGCCAGCCAGGGCCATGACTTGCGCGCCCTGCTGCGGGGCAACTATGCCGACGAGCAGATTGCAGCCGCCGTAGGGCCGATCTGGCAGGCCCGCTCGGACCGCTATTCGCAGGTGCGCGCTGCGCTGCCCATTGACGCCAGCCCGGCCGGCAACAACGCCAAACGGGTTGAGATGAGCTACATCGGCGGGTAGAAATGCCCCCACGCTTGTCGCTTCGCGTACTGCGCTGCCCCCCTCGCGGGGGCACTGCGCCTGTGGCCCCTGCTGGGCAGTAACGCTTCCGCCATGCTTGTCATCTCCCATAATGCGCATTTTTAGGAACACCGGATGACCATGAATTTAAAAACCCCCTTGCATGCCGAAGCCATCACCGGCGTCATCCTGGCCGGGGGCCGTGGCTCGCGCATGGGGGGCGCGGACAAGGGCCTGCAAAACTTCAATGGCGTGCCGCTGGCGCTGCACACCTTGATGCGGCTGGCGCCCCAGGTCGGGCAGATCATGGTCAATGCCAACCGCAACTTGTCGGTCTATGAATCGTTCGGTGCGCCGGTCTGGCCCGACACGACCGGCCTGGGCGAGTATGCCGGGCCGCTAGCCGGGTTCATCACGGCCCTGGAACGCTGCGAAACGCCCTATCTGCTGACCGTGCCCTGCGACACGCCGCTGTTTCCCACTGACCTGGTTGACCGGATGGCCACGGCCATGGCGCGAGAAAACGCCGACTTCGCGGTGGCCGCCGCCTGTGAGGAAGACGGCCAGTTCCGGCCGCAGCCGGTTTTTTGCCTGATGCATATAGACATGCTGGAAAGCCTGGCCCAATTCACCCAGGCGGGCGGACGCAAGATCGACGCCTGGACAGCGCAGCACACCACCGTCATCGTGCCGTTCGACCAGCCGGGCGATGCGCCGCATGCCTTTTTCAACGCCAATACGCTGGCCGAACTGCACCAGCTCGAAGCCAGGCTGCCATGAAAACGCTGGCCCAGATAGCCGCCCAGTTGCAGGGCTACGACCCACAGGCGATGACGGCAGACGGCGTGCTGGATTTTCTGTCCCGACTGGTGACGCCGGTGCAAGAGGTGCTGGACGTGCCGCTGATGCAGGCGCTCGGCCGGGTGCTTGCCCAGGACGTGGTGTCGCCGTTCGACGTGCCGCCGCATGACAACTCGGCCATGGACGGCTATGCATTTGCCGGCGCCCAGCTGGCGCCTGGCGCCGTGCTGGCGCTGCAGGTTGTCGGCACCGCGCTGGCGGGCAAGGCCTGGCAAGGCAGCGTGCAGCCAGGCCAGTGCGTCAAGATCATGACCGGCGCGGTCATGCCGGCCGGCCTGGACACCGTAGCGCCGCAAGAGCTCGTCGCCCTGCAAAAGACCGGCCAGACCGAGGTGGTCACGATTGCGCCGGCCGTGCTGCAAGCCGGCGACAACCGCCGCCGGCGCGGCGAAGACCTGATGCAAGGCCGGGCAGCGCTCCTCAAAGGAGAGCTGATCACGCCTGCCCGCCTTGGACTGGCAGCCTCTTTAGGCCTGCAAACCTTGAGAACATGGCGCCCCTTGCGGGTGGCTTACTTCTCCACCGGCGACGAGATCTTGTCGCTGGGCGAGCTGCCGCGCGAGGGTGCGGTGTATGACAGCAACCGCTACACCGTTTTTGGCATGCTCAGCCGCCTGGGCTGCCAGGTGATCGACCTGGGCGTGGTCCGCGACGACCCGGCCCTGCTCGAAGCGGCTTTCACGCAGGCGGCGCTGCAGGCCGATGCCATCATCACCTCCGGCGGTGTCAGCGTGGGTGAGGCCGACTACACCAAGGCAATGATGAAAAAGCTGGGCGACGTCGCGTTCTGGCGAATTGCCATGCGGCCAGGCCGGCCGATGGCCGTGGGGCGGATTTCCAGCAGCAAATCGGCTTCAGCCGCTTTACCTGAAACAGCTTACAGCTATCAAAATGAAAGCAAAGACACCCTGCTGTTCGGCCTGCCGGGCAACCCGGTGGCGGTGATGGTGACCTTTATTGCTTTTGTGCGCCCTGCGCTGCTGCAGATGATGGGCGCCCGGCCCGAACCAGAGGTGCTGCTCAAGGCGCGCAGCCTGGAGGCCATCCGCAAAAAACCGGGCCGCACCGAGTACCAGCGCGGCCGGGTGTCCACCACGCCGGACGGCAGCCTGCAGGTCAGAACCACCGGCAGCCAGGGCTCCGGCGTGCTCAGTTCGATGGCCCAGGCCAATGGCCTGATCGTGCTGCACCACGGCCAGGGCAATGTGGTGGCGGGGGACGAAGTCGATGTGCTGATGTTTGACGGCGCACTCTGAGGCCAGCAACAGCTCAGGCCGCAAACTGCGCGCCACCAGCCCAGGAGGCGGAGCGATCCGGGCGCTCAGCTATGGCTGTGGCTATGGCTATGGCTATGGCTATGGCAGGGGTATTGAACAACAACTCCAACAACCCCAGCCAGCAGCTTATTTCGCAGCCAGTGCCTCCGGCATGTCGGGCTCTTCCTGAACAGGCGTGATGTTGGCCCCGGGCACCGACCGGCGGGCGAGCAGTGCATACATCGTCGGCACGACAAACACCGTCAGCAGCGTGCCCAGCGACATGCCGCCAACGATCACCCAGCCAATCTGGATGCGGCTTTCGGCGCCGGCGCCGGTGGCCAGCGCCAGCGGCAGCGCGCCCAGTACCATGGCGCCGGTGGTCATCAAAATCGGCCGCAGCCGCTGGGCCGACGCGTTGACCAGCGCGTCAACCATCTCCATGCCCTGGCCGCGCAGCTGATTGGTGAACTCGACAATCAAGATGCCGTGCTTGGTGATCAAGCCTACCAGCGTGATCAGGCCGATCTGCGAATAAACATTGAGCGAGCCGCCGCTCCACTTGAGCGCCAGCAAGGCGCCGACCATCGACAACGGCACCGACAGCATGATGACCAGCGGATCAATGAAGCTTTCAAACTGCGCGGCCAGCACCAAAAAGATAAACACCAGCGCCAGCACAAACACAATCACCAGCGCGCCCTGCGAATTTTTGAATTCCCGGGAGGTGCCGTTCAGGTCGGTGCTGTAGCCGGTCTTGAGAACCTTGGCCGCCGTCTGGTCCATGAACCGGAGCGCTTCGCCCAGCGAATAGTCGGGCGCCAGGCTGGCGGTGATCGACACCGACCGGCGCTGACCGAAATGGTTCAGCTCGCGCGGCGACACGCTTTCCTTGACCGTCACCAGGCTGGACAGCGGAATCATCGTGTCCACCCCGCCTGCCTTTTGGCCGCGCACATAGATGCGCTCGATGTCGTCGGGCGTGGAGCGGCCGCTGGCGGCCACCTGCACGATCACATCGTACTGGTCGGCATCGCGCTTGTAGCGGGTCACATTGCGCCCGCCCAGCAGGGTTTCGATCGCCTTGGCCACCACCTCGACGCTGACCCCCAGATCGGCCGCCCGGTCGCGGTCCACATCAATGCGCAGTTCGGGCTTGTTCAGCCGCAAATCGACATCGGGCGAAACGATGCCGGGATTTTTGGCCATTTCGGCCAGCATCTGGCGCACCACCGCATTGAGGTTCAGGTAGCTGTCAGAGGTCTGGATGACGAAATTGAGCGGCCGCTCGCGAAAGCCCTGGCCGAGCGACGGCGGCGTGATGGGGAAAGCCGTCACGCCGGGCAGCGCGTTGAACTGGGGCTGCAGCAGCCTGGCCATGTCCATGGTGGAGCGGCTGCGCTGCTCCCAGTCGACAGTGCGGTAGACCACGCTGGCCTGCGCCACCGTCGGGTTGCCGACATTGGCAAAAATCCGGTCAAACTCCTTGAACGGCTGGCCCATCTTTTCCAGCGCCTGGGCATAGCGGTTGGTGAACTCCAATGTCGAGCCGTCCGGCGCGTTGACATTGGCCAGGATCACGCCGCGGTCCTCCATCGGCGAGAGTTCCTGCTTCATGGTGGGAAAAATCAGCACTGTCGCCGCGCCACTGGCCAGCATGACCCCCAAGACCAGCCACCTGGCCTGCAGGGTAGCGCTTTTGGCCCGCTGGCCCAGGCTGCGTGCGCCCGCTGGCGCCTGGTAGCGCGCCGTGACCAGCCAGCGCAGCAGCACCCCGTAGCGCTCGGAAATGCCGGTCAGCAGCCGCTCCATGGTGCGGTCGAACCGGTTCGGAGCCGGGTTGTGCTTGAGCAGCAGGGTGCACAGCATGGGCGTGAGCGTCAGCGCGACCAAGCCGGACACCACCACCGCGCCGGCCAGCGCCAGCGCAAACTCGACAAACAGCCGCCCGGTGCGCCCCGGCGTGAAGGCCAGCGGTGCATACACCGCCACCAGCGTGGCGGTCATGGTGATGATGGCAAAGCCGATCTCGCGCGCGCCCTTGATGCCGGCCGAAAACGGGTCCATGCCTTCTTCGATGTGCCGAAAGATGTTTTCCAGCATCACGATGGCGTCATCGACCACCAGGCCGATGGCCAGCACCAGCGCCAGCAATGTGAGGGTGTTGATGGTGAAGCCGGCCAGCGCCATCAGCGCAAAGGTGCCGATCAGGCTGACAGGAATCGTGATGATGGGAATGATCGAGGCGCGCAGGGTACGCAAAAACACGAAGATCACCAGCGCGACCAGCAAGACTGCTTCGACAATCGTCTTGTACACATTGTTCACCGACCGGTCAATGAACACCGAGTTGTCGTTGGCGATGTCGATCAGCAGGTCGGCGGGCAGGTCGGCCTTGAGCTGCGGAATGACCGCCCGCACCCCTTTGGACAAGTCCAGCGGATTGGCCGTCGCCTGGCGAATGACGCCAACCGCCACCGCCGACCGGCCGTTCAGCCGGACCGCCGTGCGCTCGTCGGCCGCGCCTTCCTCGATGCGGGCGACATCGCTCAGCTTGACAAAAAAGCCGTTGACACTCTTGACCACGATTTCGCCGAACTGCGCCGGCTTGAGCAGGTCGGTCTGCGAAGTCACGCTGAATTCGCGCTGCTGCGACTCGATCCGGCCGGCCGGCAGTTCCAGGTTGCTGCGCCGGATCGCGTCCTCGACATCTTGCGTGCTCAAGCGGTAAGACGCCAGTTTATCGGTGTCCAGCCACACCCGCATGGCGTATTTGCGTTCGCCAAAGATGCGCACATCGGCCACGCCGGTGACGGTCTGCATGCGCGGCTTGACGATGCGGTTGACCAGGTCGTTGATCTGCAGCGGCGTCAGCGATTCGCTGGAAAAAGCCAGCTGAATGACCGGAAAGGCGTCGGCCTCGACCTTGGCGATCACCGGCTCTTCAATCGCCTGCGGCAACTTGTTGCGCACCCGTGAAGTGCGGTCGCGAACTTCGGCGGCTGCGGAATCGGCATCTTTTTCCAGCCGGAAGCGCACGCTGATCTGCCCCTGGTCGGCCCGGCTGATCGAGGTGATCACGTCCACGCCATCAATTCCGGCAATAGAGTCTTCCAGCGGCTTGGTGACCTGCGTCTCGATCACCTCGGCCGACGCGCCGGCATAGCGCACGCTGACGGTCACGACCGGCTCGTCGATCTTGGGATATTCACGCACGGTGAGCCGGTTGAAGCTGACCGTGCCAATCAGGATGATCAGCAGGGACAGCACGGTGGCGAACACCGGGCGGCGAATGGAGATTTCAGCAAGTTGCATGGGAGTCGGCCAAGTGAATCACTCTGGGTGCGAGTAGAGCGCAGGAATCAGCCGGGATTGCGTGCCGCTGTACCAGCGGGAATGTTCGCTGTCCCAGTGGCATTGGCAGCAGGCGCAAGGGCCAGCGCGGGCGCCTGGGAGACCGCCGCGCCGCATGGGTTGAGGCCTGTCGGCGAGGCCGCCTTCGCAGACACCGACGGCGGCAGTCCGCCAGCATCCTCGGCAGCAGCTGGCTTTTGCGCTGCCAGACGGACGGGCGGACCGTTTGCCACATCCACCACCGTGACCACCGTGCCGTCTTTTTGGATTCGCTGCTGGCCGGTCCGCACCACCATGTCGCCGGGCGACAAGCCCTGCATAATTTCCACTTCGCCCTGGCTGCGCAGGCCGACCTTGACCTCGACACGCCGGGTCGTTCGGGTTTGGCTGTCCGGCCCGTCCAGCAGCCGGATCACGAACTGCCTGGCGCCTTGCGGTACGACCGCTTCTTCGGGAATGACGCTGGCGTTGTCCCGCACGCCAAAAACCGCATTGACCCGGGCAAACATGCCGGGCCGCAGCGACAAGGCCCGGTTGTCGATGCAGCCGCGAATGCCGACTGACCGGCCGTTGGCGTCGATCAGCGGATCGATGGCCTGGATCTGCGCACTGTAGCGCTGGCCGGGCAGTGCATCGATGTCGAGCATCGCCGTCTGGCCGCGCCGGACCTTGCTTTGGTAGCGCTCGGGCAGCCGAAAGTCGACATAGATGGCGTCGATGTCCTCCAAGTTGACAATGTCCGCGCCGTCTTTCAGGTAGTCGCCCACGTTGACCTGGCGAATGCCCACAATGCCGCTGAACGGGGCCACGATGGTCAGGCGGGCGGCAGTCGCCCTGGCCAGCGCGAGCTTGGCCTGGGCCACCTGCAGGCCGGCAGCGCTTTCATCAAGCGAACGCTGGCTGATGAAGCTTTGCGCCACCAGTTCCTGGTTGCGTTTCTGGTTGGCCTGGGCAATGGACAGCTCGGCCTGGCTTTGCTGGATTTGCGCGCGCGCCAGCTGGTCGTCAAACTGCACCAGCGCCTGGCCCTTGCGCACCCGCTGCCCGTCGGTGAAATTGAGCTGCGTGATGCGGCCGCTGACCTCTGGGCGCAGCACGACGCCCTGGCGCGAGCGCAGGCTGCCCACCGCCCGGGCGTCGTCTGACAGCGTGGCGCTGGCGACCCGGGCGACTTCCACCGCGACAAGCGCGGCAGGCGTGGCCGACAGGCCAGGGCTGGCCGTGCCCGGCGCCGCAGCAGCCGGCCTGGGTGCCTGGTACCACCAGGCGGCGCCCGAGGCGGCCGCAATGCCCGCAGCCGCCAGCACGGTGTAAATTACTTTTGAAGCCATCGGAGAGATAAACGGTAATTTTTTTGGCGAATAAAATGCATTTTTAATATAGCAGTATGTTGTGTAAACTGCGCCACCATCGCCTGCATCCAGGGCCTGGCGCGTCTCCTTTACAAAGCCTTTACCGCCAGGCGTGTCGCCGGCCACTGGTTGGCAAACGGCTGGCCGGTTGCCCGGCCGGGCTAAAGCCGGCCCAGCGCGCGCTCGACACCCTTGTTGGCCAGCGCGTCGGCGCGCTCGTTGCCCGGGTCGCCGTTGTGGCCCTTGACCCAGCGCCAGTCTATGCGGTGACTGCTGGACACCAGCAGCGCATCGAGTTTTTGCCACAGGTCGACATTTTTCACGGGCGCCTTGGCCGCCGTGCGCCAG
>JACMQR010000205.1 GCA_014376885.1 Polaromonas sp. | reverse complement strand
TACGGCGTCGGCCGCACCAAGGATGTCGGCGTCTGGTGGAAATGGAAGATCGACCCGCTGAGCATCGACGCGGTGCTGATCTATGCCCAGCGCGGCCACGGCCGGCGCGCCAGTTTGTACAGCGACTACACCTTTGCCGTGTGGAACGGCGCGCCCGGGCAGCCCGAGCGCAAGCTGGTGCCGTTTGCCAAGGCCTATTCGGGGCTGACTGATGCTGAAATGGGACGGGTCGATGCCATCGTTCGCAAGACCACGCTGGAGAGCTTCGGGCCGGTGCGCAGCGTCCGGCCGACGCTGGTGTTCGAGCTCGGCTTTGAAGGCATCGCCCGCAGCCCGCGCCACAAAAGCGGCATCGCCGTGCGTTTTCCGCGCATGCTGCGCTGGCGCGAAGACAAGCCGGTCGAAGAAGCCGACACCTTGGAAACCTTGTCCGCGCTGCTGCCATCATGAAAAAACCTTCGGTTAAAAGCGGGCTAGACAACTGGTTCGCGCAGCGCGACTGGAAAGTTTTCAAGTTTCAAAAAGATGTGTGGAAGGCGATTGCCGCAGGCGAATCGGGCTTGCTGCATGCCACCACCGGTGCGGGCAAGACCTATGCCGTCTGGTTCGGCGCATTATTGGCGTTTGGAGAGCAAAAAAGGGCTGTAGCGCAATCAAATCGGGCGCAAGCAGCTATTAAAAAAAGAGTAAACATCGATGAGGCAAAAACATCGCCGCCCCCGCTCACGGTGTTGTGGATCACACCGATGCGCGCACTGGCCGCCGACACGCTGCGCGCGCTGAATCAGCCGCTTGATTTTCTGCGCCAGCCGGTGATTGACGAAGACGGCGTGATTCATCCACGACCGCCAGCCGCTGCCTGGACCGCCGGCGCGCGCAGCGGCGACACGGCGGCCAGCGAGCGCAGTGCGCAAAACAAGCGGCTGCCGACGGTGCTGGTGACCACGCCGGAAAGTTTGTCATTGCTGCTGGCCCGCGCCGATGCGCGTGAGGTGCTGGGCCAGGTGAAGCTGGTGGTGGTCGATGAATGGCACGAGCTGCTGGGCAACAAGCGCGGCGTGCAGGTGCAGCTGGCCCTGGCCAGGCTCAGGCGCTGGAGCCCGGCGCTGTCGGTCTGGGGCATGTCGGCCACGCTCGGCAACCTGGCCGAAGCGATGCACACCTTGCTTGGCCATGACCAGGGCACCCTGGTGCGCGGCGCGCTGCCCAAAAAATTGGTCATCGACACGCTGCTGCCAACCAGCGCCGAGCGCTTTCCATGGGGCGGCCATCTGGGCCTGAGCATGCTACCGCAGGTGGTGGACGAGATTGAAAAAAGCAGCACGACGCTGGTGTTCACCAACACCCGGGCGCAGTCCGAAATCTGGTACCAGGCGCTGATTGCCGCGCGGCCGGACTGGGCCGGCGTGGTGGCGCTGCACCATGGCTCGCTGGACCGCGCGGTGCGCGAGTGGGTCGAGGCCAATTTGAAGAGCGGCCAGCTCAAGGCGGTCGTCTGCACCTCAAGCCTTGACCTGGGGGTGGACTTCCTGCCGGTCGAGCGGGTGCTGCAGATCGGCTCGCCCAAAGGCGTTGCCCGCCTGCTGCAGCGCGCCGGCCGGTCGGGCCATGCGCCGGGCCGACCGTCGCGCATCACCTTGGTGCCGACGCAAAGCCTTGAAATGGTCGAAGGCGCCGCTGCGCGCATCGCCATTGCGGGCGGGCTGATCGAAGCGCGCGCGTCGCCCGAGCAGCCGCTTGATGTGCTGGTGCAGCACCTGGTTACGGTGGCGCTGGGCGGCGGCTTTGTGCCGGGCGAGCTGTATGCCGAAGTGCGCAGCCCCGCCGCCTATGCACAGCTGTCGCCGGACATTTGGCAATGGGCGCTTGATTTCGTGCGGCAGGGCGGCGCGTCGCTGGCCGCCTATCCAGACTACCACCGCGTGCTGCCCGACGACGAAGGCATCTGGCGCGTGCCCAATTTGCGCCTGGCGCGGCGCCACCGCATGAACATCGGCACCATTGTCAGCGACGCCAGCATGGCGGTGCAATTCCTGGGCGGCGGCAAAATTGGCACGGTCGAAGAAAGCTTCATTGCCCGCATGCGCATCGGCGACTGCTTTTTGTTCGGCGGCCGGCTGCTCGAGCTGGTGCGCATCCACGACATGACCGCCTGGGTGCGCCGCACCAGCGGCAAGCGGGCGGCGGTGCCACGCTGGGGCGGCAGCCGCTTTCCGCTGTCGGTCACGCTGGCCGAGGCGGTGGTCGACCAGCTGGCGCTGACCGCGCAGGGCCGCTTCGAGTCGCCCGAACTCAAATGCGTCAAGCCGCTGCTCATGCTGCAGCAGCGCTGGTCAGCCTTGCCGACGCCGGCCACGCTGCTGGCCGAAACCCTGGAAACGCGCGAAGGCACACACCTTTTTTTGTACCCGTTCGCCGGTCGCCATGTGCACCTGGGCCTGGCCAACCTGATCGCCTGGCGCGTTGCCCAGCACCGGCCGAGCACCTTTTCGATGGCCGTGAACGACTATGGATTCGAGCTGCTCAGCGCGACGCCGGTGGACTGGCCGGCACTGCTGGCGCCGGTGCTGGCCACCGGCCATGACGTCACCGCGCAAGAGGCGATTGCCGATGCAGACCCGCGCGCGGCCCTGCTGCATGAGGTGCTTGCCAGCCTGAACGCCAGCGAGCTGGCGCGGCGCCGCTTTCGCGAGATCGCACGCGTCTCGGGCCTTATCTTTCAGGGCTATCCGGGCGAAAAGCGCAGCAGCCAGCAGGTGCAGGCATCGTCGTCACTGTTTTACGAGGTGTTTCGCAAGTACGACCCGGCCAACCGGCTGCTGCTGCAGGCCGAGCAGGAACTGCTGGCGCAGGAGCTTGAAATTGGCCGCCTGGGCGCGAGCCTGGCAAAAATCGCCGGCCAGCAGCTGGTCATCAAGGCCTTGACCCGGCCAACGCCGTTTGCGTTTCCGCTGATGGTCGAGCGCTACCGCGAGCAGATGTCGAACGAGAATGTCGCCGACCGGATTGCCCGCATGGTCGAGCAGCTGGAACAAGCCGCTGATGGCCGGGTGCCCAAACCTGGCGCTGCCGGCGATGTGTCGCATGTCAAGGGCGCACTGGCGTTCGGCCAGGACAGCGGCGACGGCGCAGCAGATGGGGCCGGGCGCCCGCGCCGCGCGCGAAAGCCATCGCGTCCGTTGCCGCTTTTTTGACAAATTTAGAGTAAAAGTGCTTGATATGCAATCAGTGCGGGCGTAAGCAGCTATGCTAACCATAGCAAATTGGCTGTCAAAACGGATTGCTGCGGCCAGGCAATCTCATCACTTCACCGGTTTTTAACCCTTATGCTGCTTTCCGCCCCCGGCCCAACCCGTCCGGTGACTGCGTTCTGTGCTGTTCAATGGGCGGGCGAAACCGTGCATTTGTTGCCCGACCGCGCGCTGTTCTGGCCGGCTGGGCAGACGCTGTTCATTGCCGACCTGCACATCGGCAAAGCAGCCACCTACCGGGCCCTTGGCCAGCCGGTGCCCAGCGGTACCACGGCAGAAAACCTGTCGCGCCTGACCGCGCTGATTGCCGGACATGCGCCGCAGCGAATCATCTTTTTAGGCGATTTTTTGCATGCGGCGGCGGCGCGAACCCCGGCCATCTTGCAGGCGCTGGCC
>JACMQR010000204.1 GCA_014376885.1 Polaromonas sp. | reverse complement strand
GCCCGGCCGGCCGTTTGCCATCGGCCAGCCGGTTCCGGGGCTTGCCCTGGGCCCCGCGATGGCGCATGCGCTGCTGGCGCTGACCGACGGCGACACGGCGGTCTGGTGGCAGCAAGCCGACCCTGCTGCGGCATCCTGGCTGCGCTTTCACACCGGCGCAAGCCCTGCTGCCACACCTGAATGCGCTGCTTTTGCCGTGCTGGACAGCGTCGCCGGGTTGCCGCCGTTCACCGCCTTTGCGGCCGGTTCTGCCCAAGCCCCCGAGCGCTCGGCCACCTTGCTGGTGGAGGTCGCCTCGCTCGACGCCGGGCCGGCGGTTGAATGGCGCGGCCCCGGCATCCTGGGGATGCAGACGGTGCGGATTGGCGGTCTGCCGGACGATTTCTGGGTGCAGTGGCACGCCAACCAGGCGTCTTTTCCGCAAGGCGTGGACATTGTTTTCACCTGCGCGGGCGCTGCCCTGGGCCTGCCGCGCACCACCCGCGTGCGCCGTCTGGAAGAAATTTAACATGTATGTTGCAGTCAAGGGCGGCGCGGCCGCCATCGAAAACTCCTGGCGCCTGCTGGCCGCGCAGCGCCGCGGCGACCCCGCCTTGCCCGCGCTGTCGGTGGCCCAGATCCAGGCGCAATTGCCGCTGGCCGTGGACCGCGTCATGTCCGAGGGCTCGCTCTACGACCCGGAGCTGGCGGCGCTGGCGATCAAGCAGGCCAGCGGCGATCTGGTCGAGGCCATTTTTCTGCTGCGCGCCTACCGCACCACGCTGCCGCGCTTTGCCTACAGCGTGCCGCTGGACACCGCGCAGATGCAGCTGGCGCGCCGCGTGTCGGCGACCTTCAAGGACGTGCCCGGCGGCCAGGTGCTGGGCGCCACCTATGACTATACCCAGCGCCTGCTCGACTTTGCCTTGCTGGCCGAAGGCGACGCTGCCCAAGAGGCCCTGAACGATGCGCCGGCCCTGCCGGCCGCCATGCCGCGTGTCAACGCGCTGATGGCGCGCGAGGGGTTGCTGGAAACCCCGCGCCCCACCGCGACCGCCGAGCCTGGCGACCTGACGCGCGAGCCGCTGATGTTCCCGGCAGCGCGCCCGCTGCGCCTGCAGGCATTGGCGCGCGGTGACGAAGGCTGGCTGCTGGGCCTGGGCTACTCGACCCAGCGCGGTTATGCCAACAGCCACCCGTTTGCCGGCGAAATCAGGCGCGGCCGGGTGGCGGTGGAAATGCTGGCCGACGAACTGGGCTTCGTCATCGACATCGGCGACATTGAAGTCACCGAATGCCAGATGATCAACCAGTTTGCCGGCACCCGCGAGCTGCCGCCGCAGTTCACCCAAGGCTACGGCCTGGCCTTCGGCGGTGCCGAGCGCAAGGCCATGGCCATGGCGCTGGTCGACCGGGCGCTGCGTGCCCGCGAGCTGGGCGAGCCGGTGGTGGCGCCGGCGCAGGACGAAGAATTCGTGCTGGCGCATGCCGACAGCCTGGAGGCATCCGGTTTCGTGCAGCACCTGAAACTGCCCCACTATGTCGATTTCCAGTCCGAGCTGGAGCTGGTGCGCAAGCTGCGCGCCGCCCATGCCCAGGGCCAGCCCGCCGACCCGGCGCCTGACGAAGCGCGCCTGGGTGCCGCACCCACCCTGCAGAAAGCCGCCTGATGGAGCCGAACTACAACTTTGCATTTCTCGACGAGCGCACGAAAAAGATGATCCGCCGCGCCCTGCTCAAGGCCGTCGCCATTCCCGGCTACCAGGTGCCTTTCGGCTCCCGTGAAATGCCCTTTGCCTATGGCTGGGGCACCGGCGGCGTGCAGGTCACGGCCAGCATCATCGGCCGCGCCGATGTGCTCAAGGTGATTGACCAGGGTGCCGACGACACCACCAATGCGGTCAACATCCGGCGCTTCTTTGCCCGCACCACGGGCGTGGCCACCACCGAGAAAACCACAGAAGCAAGCATCATCCAGACGCGCCACCGCATTCCGGAGACGCCCCTGAGCGAGGCGCAAACCATCGTCTACCAGGTGCCGATGCCCGAGCCGCTGTTCCGGCTGGAGCCGCGCCGCGCCGAGACCATCACGATGCATGCGCTGGCCGACTACGGCCTGATGAATGTCAAGCTCTACGAAGACATCGCGCAGCTGGGGGCGATTTCAAAAACCTACGACTACCCGGTGCTGGTCAATGAGCGCTACCTCACCTCGCCCTCGCCGATCCCCAAGTTCGACAACCCCAAGATGCACATGAACCCGGCCCTGCAACTGTTTGGTGCCGGGCGGGAAAAGCGCCTCTACGCCATTCCGCCGTACACCGCCGTGCGCAGCCTGGACTTCGAGGACCATCCGTTTGCGGTTCAGCAGTGGGACCACGCCTGCGCCCTGTGTGGCGCGGCGGACAGCTTTCTTGATGAGATGATTGTTGACGATGCGGGCAGTCGCCTGTTTGTCTGCTCGGACAGCGACTATTGCGGTGAACGCCGCGCTGCCGGCCATGCTGGAGCGCAGCAGGCGGTGCAGCTGCCCGATGTGCTGGCGCGGGCCGATGCAAAGGATGTGCAATGAACCATGACATCCTTTTGTCCGTGCGCGGCGTCGGCAAGCAGTTCATGCAGGCCAGCCGGCTGCGCTGGGCCTGCCAGGATGTGAATTTTGACCTGTACCCCGGCGAGGTGCTGGCGGTGGTCGGCGAATCGGGCTCGGGCAAGTCGACATTGCTGCGCCTGTTGGCCGCCCGCCTTGCCTGCGATGCCGGTTCGGTGCATTACGACGTGCGCGACGAGGCGGGCGCCGCCGGGGCCGGCTTGCCTTGCAGCGACAGCGGCCTGGTGGATCTGGCCGGCCTGTCCGAGGCGCGGCTGCGCTGGCTGGCGCGCACCGACTGGGGCTTTGTCGAGCAGCATGCCCGGGACGGCTTGCGCATGAACGTGTCGGGCGGCGCGAACATCGGCGAGCGCCTGATGGCGCTGGGCGCGCGTCACTACGGCAAGCTGCGCGCCGAAGCGCTGGGCTGGATGGCGCGCGTCGAGCTGGACGCCGGCCGGATCGACGACCTACCCAGCACCTACTCCGGCGGCATGCAGCAGCGCCTGCAGATCGCCCGCAACCTGGTGACCCATCCGCGCCTGGTGTTCATGGACGAGCCGACCACCGGGCTCGATGTGTCGGTGCAGGCGCGCTTGCTCGACCTGCTGCGCGAGCTGGTCGACCAGCTGCAGCTGGCGGCGGTCATCGTCACGCACGACCTGGCGGTGGCGCGCCTGCTGGCGCACCGCATGCTGGTCATGAAAGACGGGCAGGTGGTCGAGCAGGGCCTGACCGACCGCGTGCTCGACGACCCGCAGCATCCTTACACCCAGCTGCTGGTGTCGTCGGTTTTGACGCCCTGAGATATTGCCTTGACCGATCTTTCGACTTTCCAACCGCGACCGCACCCATGACCGCCTTGCTCGAAGCCCGCGACCTTTCCAAAACCTTCACCCTGCACGGCCGCGGCGGCCTGGAGTTGCCGGTGTTTGCCGGTATCCACCTGGCCGTGCAGGCTGGCGAATGCCTGGCGCTGACCGGGCATTCGGGCAGCGGCAAAAGCTCGCTGCTGCGCTGCCTGTATGGCAACTATGGCGCTACTGGCGGCGAGGTGCGCATCCGCCACCAGGACCGGTGGGTCAGCTTCTCAAGCGCCGCGCCGCGCGAGGTGCTGGACGTGCGCCGCCACACCCTGGGCTATGTGTCGCAGTTCCTGCGCGTGATTCCGCGCATCTCGGCGCTGGACATCGTCGCCGAGCCGCTGCGCCGGCTGGGCATGGCCGCCGATGCGGCGCGCAGCCAGGCGGCGCAGTGGCTGGAGCGGCTGAACCTGCATGAGCGCTTGTGGCACCTGCCGCCAGCGACTTTTTCGGGCGGCGAGCAGCAGCGGGTGAACATCGCGCACGGCCTGATTGCCGGCCATCCGGTGCTGCTGCTCGACGAGCCAACCGCCTCGCTGGACGCCGACAACCGCCGCGTCGTCGTCGAACTGATTTGCGCGGCGCGCGAGCGGGGCGCTGCCGTGGTCGGCATTTTCCATGACGATGAAGTGCGCCAGGCCGTCGCCAGCAACTGCCTGGATGTCGAACAGTTCCGCAAACCCCTTTAACGAAAAAACACTTTCATGACGCAACGCATCATCAAAAACGCCCGCATCGTCACCGCCGCCGAGGAGTTCACCGGCTGCCTGGTGGTGGAGGGCGGCGCCATCCGCTCGATCGCGCAGGGTGGCACGGCGGTGCCGGGGGCCGAGGACTGGGCCGGCGACTACCTGCTGCCCGGCCTGGTCGAGCTGCACACCGACAACCTGGAAAAGCACCTGGTGCCGCGCCCCGGCGTGCTGTGGAACGCGCATTCGGCCACCGTGATGCATGACGCGATGTGCGCCGCCGCCGGCATTACCACCGTGCTGGACTCGATCGTGATCGGCGACATGGACAAGGGCGGCCCGCGCAGCCAGATCCAGCATGTGTCGATCCAGGCGCTGCACGAATGCCGCGCCGAAGGCCTGCTGCGCGTCGAGCACCTGCTGCACCTGCGCTGCGAAATCTCGGCGCCCGACATCATCGCGGTGTTCGAACAGTATGCCGACGACCCGCTGGTCGAGCTGGTCAGCGTGATGGACCACACGCCCGGCCAGCGCCAGTGGCGCGACCTGAGCAAATACCGGCGCTACTCCGAGCGCTACGGCAGCTTCACCGACGCGGCCTACGAGGAACTGGTCGAGTCGCTCAAGGCGCACCAGCTGCGCCATGCGGTTGCCAACCGCGCGGCCATCGTCGCCGGCTGCCTGGCTCGGGGCCTGCCGCTGGCCAGCCACGACGACACCGACGTCGCGCATGTCGAGCAGGCCGGCCAGGAGCGCATCGCGATCCCGGAGTTTCCGACCACGGTGGAAGCGGCCCAGGCGGCCCGGCGCCTGGGCATCGCCATCGTCATGGGCGGGCCGAACCTGGTCAAGGGCGGCTCGCATTCGGGCAACGTCGCGGCGGCCGAACTGGCGCGGCTGGACCTGCTCGATATTTTCTCGTCCGACTATGTGCCCGCCAGCCTGCTGCAGTCGGCCTTTTTGCTGCGCGGCAGCATTGGCTGGAGCCTGCCGAAAGCAGTCAACACCGTCACCCGCAACCCGGCACGCGCCATCGGCCTGCAGGACCGGGGCGAGCTGGCACCCGGCCTGCGGGCCGACCTGATCCGCGTGCGGCTGAGCGGCGACATGCCCATCGTGCGCGGCGCGTGGCACCAGGGCGAGCGGGCGTTTTAGGCACCGGCCGGGTGCAAAAGCTGTTTTTTTTTAGAAAAATAAGGCTTTTGTGCAAGCATGGCGTGTGTTTTAAGCTATATAAATAATAGCGATCTGGTGGCGCCGGATTTAGTGCTTGACCGGCTCGCGCATGGTCACGAACTCTTCGGCCATCGTCG
>JACMQR010000203.1 GCA_014376885.1 Polaromonas sp. | reverse complement strand
ATTTGGGCAAAAAAGGTGTCGATGGCGCGCGCGCCGCCCGCCCCATCGAGCAGGCGCGCCGCGCGATGCGCCTGCCAGCGCTGGTTTTCCTCGTCGCTCAGGGTTTGCGGAAAATTTCGTGCGCGGTAGCGAAACACCAGCTCGGGCAGTCGTTCATCGTCAAAGCCGGTCCGGCTGTGCGCCATCTCGGCAGCCGGCAGACCGCGCAGACGGTCCAGCCGGCGGCGGTCGGCCGTGTCGAGAAAGCCGGCATACAAGGCTTCGTCGACATCGGGCGCCGGCTCGGCCGCTCGCTTGAAAACCTCGGGCCAGAGCGCGCTCATGTCGGGCAGGTCGCGCGCAATGGCCGCATGCGCCAGCGCTTGGCGCTTGTCGATTCCCCAGCGCGCTGCAAGCTCCGGCGTCAGGGTGTCCAGGTTGCGCACGACCATTGGCGACTTGTTCAGGTGGACCGACTTGATCGGCAGTCGGCGCAGGCCTTCAGGCAGGTCGGCTGACTTGCTGAACAGCCGCTGGCGCAGGCTGGCGACATCGAGCAGCGGCAACTCGCTCGGGTCGTGGGCCAG
Organism: Polaromonas sp.; assembly: GCA_014376885.1. Lineage (GTDB taxonomy): Bacteria > Pseudomonadota > Gammaproteobacteria > Burkholderiales > Burkholderiaceae_C > Polaromonas. The sequence goes on along the minus strand of JACMQR010000203.1, from coordinate 3,387 downwards.
GTCCCAGGCGAGCACCTCGTTTTTATTGCCCGGATGGCTGGCCAGCGGGTACATGATCGCCAGGCAGCCGCGCTCTGGCGAAAACATGCCCGACACATGCAAGAACGGCCGGCAGTCGACCAGGCTGGCCGGCAGGCCCAGCTCGGCCGCCACCCGGGATTTCTTGTGCAGTCCGAGGCAAAAATCAAACAATTTGGGCCGAACCGACCTGATCAACCGGGCCAGCGCAATCGTCGCCCGGACATCGGACAGGGCGTCGTGCGCCGCTTCATGCACCAGCCCGTTGGCCCGCGCCAGGTCTTCGAGCTTGAAGCTCGGCTTGCCGTCGGGCTTGACCGGCCAGCTGAGATCGCCTGGCCTGAGCGCATACACCATGCGCACGACATCGAGCAAGTCCCAGCGACCGCAGTCGTTTTGCCATTCACGGCCATAGGGCTCGATCAGGTTGCGCCAGAACAGGTGGCGCGTCACCTCGTCGTCAAAGCGGATGGTGTTGTAGCCCACGCCGATGGTGCCGGGCTGGGCCAGCATCTGCTCGATCTGAGCCGCAAAGGCGTATTCGGCCAGGCCCTGCTGCAGGCAGTGCTGCGGCGTGATGCCGGTCAGCAGGCACGACGCCGGATCGGGCAGGTAGTCGTTGGCCGGCTGGCAGTAAATCATCAGTGGCTCACCGATCTCATTGAGCTCGGCATCAGTGCGGATGCCGGCAAACTGGGCTGGCCGGTCCCGGCGGGTGTCGAGTCCGAAGGTCTCGTAGTCGTGCCAGACAAAGGTGTGGGGGGCCATGAGGTGGTTTTTTCTATGATTTAGGGGTCAAAACAGCGCTGCGTGCAAGCACCACAAGCCGTGGCAGCTACTTTTTTCATAGCGCCATGCAAAAAGGCCGGCAGCGTGATGCTACCGGCCTTTTGAATGGTTGTAGAAGGCGGACCTTTTCAGGCCCTGCTCAGGCGATCAACTCGTTTCAGCGGCTTCGGACTCGGGCTTGGCGCGGCCTTCGCGTTTTGGCAAGGGCTGGATGTCGAGCTCGACCTCTCCGGTCTCCACGCCTTTGTTGTCGGTCGTGACTTTCATGTCCACCGTCAGACGGCCGCCGTCGATCAACCGGCCGAAAAGCAGCTCGTCGGCCAGCGCGCGGCGAATCGTGTCCTGGATCAGCCGCTGCATGGGGCGCGCACCCATCAGCGGATCAAAGCCCTTCTTGCCCAGGTACTTGCGCAGCACATCGGTGAACGTGACTTCGACCTTTTTCTCGGCGAGCTGCGTTTCGAGCTGCAGCAAGAACTTGTCCACCACCCGCAAGATGACCACCTCGTCCAGCGCCTTGAAGCTCACCGTGGCGTCCAGGCGGTTGCGGAACTCGGGCGTGAACAGACGCTTGATGTCGGCCATCTCGTCGCCCGCCTCGCGCGGGTTGGTAAAGCCGATGGTCGCCTTGTTCATCGTCTCGGCGCCGGCATTGGTCGTCATGACGATGATCACGTTGCGAAAATCCGCCTTGCGCCCGTTGTTGTCGGTCAGCGTGCCGTGGTCCATGACCTGCAGCAACACGTTGAAGATGTCCGGATGCGCCTTCTCGATCTCGTCGAGCAGCAGCACGCAGTGCGGCTTTTTGGTCACTGCCTCGGTCAGCAGCCCGCCCTGGTCAAAACCGACATAACCCGGCGGCGCACCGATCAGGCGGCTCACGGCATGGCGCTCCATGTACTCAGACATGTCAAAGCGGATCAGCTCGATGCCCATGATGTAGGCCAACTGCTTGGCCGCTTCGGTCTTGCCCACGCCGGTTGGGCCGGAAAACAGGAAGGAGCCGATTGGCTTGTCGTCCTTGCCCAAGCCCGAGCGCGCCATCTTGACACTGGAGGCCAGCACATCGAGCGCCTTGTCCTGACCGAACACCACGCTTTTCAGGTCGCGTTCCAGGGTTTTGAGCTTGCCGCGGTCATCGTTGGAGACATTGGCCGGCGGAATCCGGGCGATCTTGGCGACGATTTCCTCGACCTCGGTCTTGGTGATGGTTTTCTTGCGCTTGTTGGCCGGCAAGATACGCTGGGCCGCACCTGCCTCGTCGATCACATCGATGGCCTTGTCGGGCAGATGGCGGTCGTTGATGTACTTGGCGCTCAACTCGGCTGCCGCCTGCAGCGCCGCCACTGCATATTTCACTCCATGGTGCTCTTCAAAGCGCGACTTCAGCCCCTTGAGGATGTCGACGGTTTCCTGTACCGTCGGCTCGACCACGTCAACTTTCTGAAAGCGCCGCGACAGGGCCGCGTCTTTTTCGAAAATGCCGCGGTATTCGGTGAACGTGGTGGCGCCGATGCACTTGAGCTGGCCCGAACTGAGTGCCGGCTTGAGCAGGTTGGAGGCGTCGAGCGTGCCGCCCGATGCCGCTCCGGCGCCGATCAGGGTGTGGATTTCGTCAATGAACAAAATCCCGTTGGGCTTGTCCTTGAGCGACTTGAGCACGCCCTTGAGCCGCTGCTCGAAATCGCCCCGGTATTTGGTGCCAGCCAGCAGGGCGCCCATGTCGAGCGAGTACACCTGCGCCTCGGCCAGGATCTCGGGCACATCCTTTTGTGTGATGCGCCAGGCCAGGCCCTCGGCAATCGCCGTTTTGCCCACGCCGGCCTCGCCGACCAGCAGCGGGTTGTTCTTGCGCCGGCGGCACAGGATCTGAATGACCCGCTCGACCTCGTAGTGCCGGCCAATCAGCGGGTCGATCTTGCCTTCCTTGGCCAGCTGGTTCAGGTTGACTGTGTACTGCTCAAGCGGCGAGGACTTTTCGTTCTTCTCGCCACCCTCCTCGTTTTCAGCCGCTGTTTCGCCGGTTTTGGTGGGCTCGGGCGGGTCGCTTTTCTTGATGCCGTGGGCGATGAAATTGACAACATCCAGACGGGTGACGCCCTGCTGGTGCAGGTAGTACACCGCATGCGAGTCTTTTTCGCCAAAGATGGCGACCAGCACATTGGCGCCAGTCACTTCCTTTTTACCGCTGCCGGTCGACTGCACATGCATGATGGCGCGCTGGATGACGCGCTGAAAGCCCAGCGTCGGCTGGGTGTCGACATCGTCGCTGCCGGCAACCTGCGGCGTGTTGTCCTTGATGAAGTTCGCAAGCGACTTGCGCAGGTCGTCCACATTGGCCGAGCAGGCGCGCAGCACCTCGGCAGCGCTGGGGTTGTCCAGCAAGGCCAGCAGCAGGTGCTCGACCGTGATGAACTCGTGACGTTGCTGGCGTGCCTCTACAAAGGCCATGTGCAAGCTGACTTCTAATTCCTGGGCAATCATAGATTTTCCTTTCGGCTTGCTGGGTAACTGGTTTATTCGTCTGATTAACGCTGGTATGAATATTGGCCGGTTTTGCCGTTATTCAATGGGCTCGCT
>JACMQR010000028.1 GCA_014376885.1 Polaromonas sp. | reverse complement strand
GACGGCAAGCCCTTCACCACCCTGGTGTTCGGCAACGGCCTGAGCCCGCGCAATGCGGTGCGCGACGACATCACCAGCGTCGACACCTCGGGCAACAAGAACTACACGCAGGAGGTCGGCGTTCCGCTCAACTCCGAAACCCACGGCGGCGGCGACGTGATGCTGTTTGCCACCGGCGCGGGCAGCAAAGTGTTCAAGGGCTCGCTGGACAACACCAAGGTGTTCGGCCTGCTGCGCCAGGCGTTTGGGTTCTGATGATGCAGCCTACCTCTTTGAAAAGTTGGGGCGCCGGGCTGGTCAGCCTGGCCCTGCTGGCTTTGCCGCAGGCGCAGGCGCATGCCCAGAGCGTCGAGCTGCTGGTTCAGCACACCACGGTGGCGACCGGTGCCGACGGCATCACGCGTTCGACCGAGTTTTCCGAACGCTTGACGCGCACCCGGGACACCGTCTGGATCAGCCGGGTGCTGCCTGCGGCGGCGCATTCCAGCCACGACCATGCCAAGGGCGGCGACGCCCACAAGCACCTGGATGCGGCCACCGCGTCGCGCTGGATTTCGCGTGCGCCAAATGGCGATGTGGCCCTCAAGCTGGTGCCCAATGGCGACAAGGTGCTGGTCACTGTGACCCAGACCGACTATGGCAATGTCGGCTTCGATGGGTCCTGGGCGGCTGCCTGGAGCCTGATCGACCCGGCCATGCTCAAGCGCATGAAAGCGGCCAAGGCGGTGGGCGACCTCACCACCTACACGCTGGACAAGCCCGATGGCAAGCTCAAAGTGGTCTGGAATGCAAAGCTGCAGCTGCCGGTGCGGGTTGAGTCCAGCGACGCCAGCTCACGGCGCCAGACGCAGGTCCAGGTGCTGGCCAGCCCGGCTTCGCTGCCGTGGAACAGGTTGCAGGGTTTCACGCAAAAAGACTATTCGGACTACCTCGACTGATCCCCGGGCAAAGCATGTCACTTGCGCCGGCCCAGGCGCTCGATTCTTGCCGGCGCAGCTGGCGCCTGAACCGCTCAAACCATTGCGCCCGCGACATACGGGCCAGCCGGCTCAGCGCAAAAGACCTGCACACCCGCTTTTCGCTCCGCGAAGTCAAAGCCGGCGGCGCGCTGGCGTCGGGACATTTGTCTGAACAGGCTCAGCGATTTGCCGTTTTTTTCACAGATTTGACATACAAAAAACGGATTATCCGAAGTCGATCAAATCGTCAACTTGGAGCCCTTTGATGTCTGAAAAATTCCCCCCCGCCCAGTCCATTCACACAGACCCGGACGATCTGGAAAACAACACCAGCGCCAACCCGAGCATTCACGATGTGCTCGCGGCCCGTTTGCACCGCCGCCATGTGCTGGGCGGCGGCATTGGGGCCATGACCATGGCCGGCTTTGGCTCCTTCAGCCTGGCCGCCTGCGGCGGCGGCGACACCTTGGCGCCTGCCCTGACCCCGACCCCGACCCCAGCTCCGTTGGCGCTTAACTTTGCAGCCGTCACCAAGTCAAAGCTCGACCGCGTCACGGTGCCCCCGGGCTACACAGCCACGGTCATTTACGCAACCGGCGACTCCATCGATCCGACCGTGCCCGACTACCTGAACAACGGCTCGCAGGACAATTTTGCCCGCCGCTCGGGCGATCACCATGACGGCATGCACTATTTCGGCTTGAACGCTGCTGGTGCGCCATCAAACACGACCAACGACCGCGCCTTGCTGGTCATGAACCACGAGAACATCGCTGGCACTGTGCAGTTCATGCACGCGACTGGCCAGACGAATGCCGCTACCGGCGCGCGACCTGAAGCCGAGGCGACCAAAGAAATCGACGCACACGGCGTGTCCATCATCGAGCTGGCCAAAACAGCCGGCAAGTTCGGTTACTTGAAGGCATCCACATTCAACCGCCGCATTACCGCAGCAACCGAAATGGACATTGCCGGACCCGCGCGCGGCTCGGTGTTCACCAAGACCTTGTTTTCTCCTGCCGGCACAAAAACGCGCGGCACCATCAACAATTGCGGCAATGGCTACACCCCGTGGGGCACCTACCTGACGGCAGAAGAAAACTGGGCGGGCTACTTCACCCGCAGCGATGACACCGCTGTCCGCACCCAGAAAGACAACACGGCCCTGCTGCGTAACGGCATTCGCGTGGGCCGCACAGGCAACAACCGCTGGAGCACGGTGGTGCCTGCGGACGCCAGCAGCACCGCGTTTAGCCGCTGGGACATCAGTGCCAGCGCTGCCTTGCCAGCCGACGGAACGGGTGACTTCCGCAATGCACACAACACCTTCGGCTACATCGTGGAAATCGACCCGTACGCCCCCGCGTCCACCCCGGTCAAGCGCACAGCGCTGGGTCGCCGCGCCAACGAAGGCGCCTGGCCCAGCCTGGCTGTGGTCGGCCAGCCGATTGCGTTTTACATCGGCTGCGATTCACGCGGCGAGTATGTCTACAAATTTGTGTCGAAAAAACTCTGGGTTGCCGCCGATGCCAACCGCGCCGATCGCCTCAATGTCGGAGCCGAATACATGGACGAGGGCACGATCTACGCCGCCCGCTTCAACGCAAACGGCACGGGCACCTGGCTCAAGCTGGACCTGAGCAATCCGGATGTCGCAGCCGGCGTGCCCATCAGCGCGCAAAACCCGGCGGGCTACAAGTTCGACAGCCTGGCTGATATTTGCGTCAATACACGCTTGGCCGGCGGCGCGGCTGGCGCCACCCGCATGGACCGCCCCGAGTGGACCGCCGTGAACCCGAAAAACGGTGAAATCTACATCACCATGACGGAAAACCCGGATCGCGGCAACACCACCACCGTGTCGAACAACAACATTCCCAATCCGGATGTTGATGCGGCCAATCCGCGCTACTACCTGGACTCCAAAGGCGTGTCGTCACAAAACTCAGCCCCTATCGCGGCCCAGCGCGGCAATGTCAACGGCCACATCGTGCGAATTCGTGAGGACGGCGATAGTGCGGGCGCTGCAAGCTTCAAATGGGATATTTTTCTGTTCGGTGCCCAGGCGAAGGCTGATGCCGGGCTGGACGATGTCAATTACCAGGCCAATGTGAACCTGTCGGGACTGAGCGATTTCAACGACCTGTCCAAGCCCGACGGTTGCTGGTTTTCCAAAGCCAGTGGCATTTTGTGGATCGAAACCGACGACAACACCTACACCGACGTGACCAACGCCATGCTGCTGGCCGCAGTACCCGGCGTCCAGGGCGACGGCGGCGCGATCAGCGTGGTCAACAAGGCAAACGGCAGCCCGAACACGGCCGTCACCGCTGACAAAACTGTGCAGACTTATATCGGCAAAAAAATGACCGATGTGACCTTCAAGCGATTCCTTACTGCCCCCACGGGTGCAGAAGTGACCGGTGTAGCTGAATCTCCAGACGGCAAGGCGCTGTTTATCAATATCCAGCATCCGGGGGAAAACACGTCGACATCCAGCTTTTCAATGGGTTCGTTTGAAAGCAACTGGCCAGGAACCACCGTGGGCGGCCTGGCTGCGCCTTATGGCCCGGGCGGCGCATCGGCCCGCCCTCGTTCTGCCACCGTGATGATCACCAAGGACGACGGCGGCATCATCGGTCTTTGACCGCATTTGCGGATCAACCGCGCGCTGGCATGAAGGTCTGGCGTTAAGACCTGAAAACGGCGATGGATTGACGGTCCATCGCCGTTTTTGTCGCCGCCACAGCTTTTTTAGTCCAAAACACTTCTTCCATGCAACACTGGCAAAGGCAAGCAGCTACTTATTTAATAGCAAAAACTGGCGGATGCCTTGCGCGCCGTGCTGGCCATCGGGCGCAGGTCGTTGCTTCACCGTCCTTGTTGCTGACTGTTTCATGGGCACCTTCAGGTGCAAACCTCAGCCGCGCACGCAGCGCAGCACCAGGGGTTGCAACAAATACTGCAGCGCCGCCTCGCGCCCGCTTGCCCCCAGGCCAAACTCGGCGCGCAGCCGGGGGTTGCTGTACACCGTCTGGCCGCCCTGGCCGCCGGCATCGCGCAGCAGCACATCGTCGCCGCGCGCGCCTTTGAGCACCGCTGTGTCGTTGACAAACCGAACCGTGAACTGCAGGCCCTGGTCGCACTGGTAAACCGGCTGTTTTGCGGCGCTGCCGTGGCCCGCCACGCCTGCGCAGCCGGCAAGCACGGCTGCGCCTGCGGTGGCCAGGACGGCCTTCATGCATTTACCTGCTTGCTTGTTCATGCGTTTGCCTTTCAGTGCCTATTTGGGCCACAGCGCCCACAGCCGCAGCGGCTGGTTGACGCGGGACGCCAGCAGGCCGGCGTCAATGCCGGTGCCGGCGAAGTAGTCGGCCCGCACCGCGCCGACGATGGCGCTGCCGGTGTCCTGCGCCAGCACCAGCTTTTGCCAGTTGGCCGCGCTGCCCCGCGAGGCCAGCCAGACCGGCGTGCCATACGGGATGCTGCCCGGGTCGACAGCAATCGATCGGCCCGGCGTCAGGGGCACGCCCTGCGCGCCCTTGGGGCCGAAGCCGGCATCGAATTCACCCAGCGGCTGCTCCTGGAAAAACGTGTAGCGCGGGTTGCTCCAGAGCATTTGCTGCACGCGCTGCGGATTTTTTGCCGCCCAGGCCTTGGTCGACTCGACCCAGGGCGGGCTCATCTTGCCTTCGCCCTGCTCGGCCAGCCACTGGGTGATGCTGCGAAACGGCTGCTCGTTGGAGCCGGCATAGGCCACCCGGACCAGGCGCTGGGAGCCGTCGGGCTCCAGGATGCTGAGCCGGCCCGAGCCCTGGATGTGCAGCGACATCACCTCGACCGGGTCGCCCACCCAGGCGATTTCGCGGCCCCGCAGGGCCGCGCGCGCTTCGGGCAATTGGTCGATTTCCTGACGGGAAAACCACGGCTTGCGGCTGCCCAGCGCGGCTGGCGCGCGGTACAGCGGCACCGCGTAGCCGGAGCCGGGCTGGCGGCTGGCCTTGAGCACCGGTTCGTAGTAGCTGGTCAGCAAGCCTTCGGCGCTGCCCTGCAGGGACTCGACACGGTAGGGCTGAAGCCGGCTGACCATCCAGTCGCGCTGCTCTTGCGTCGTTCCAATGCTCAGGCGCCGCACCTCGCCGCACAGGGGTGCAAAGGCCGGACCGGGCCGCTCGCAGCTCTTGATCCAGGCGTTCCAGGCCTCAAACAGCGCATCGTCCTCAAAGCCCGGCAGCTCGGCCCAGGCCACCGGCACCCAGCGGCTTTTTCCCTGCAGCCGGATGGCTGGCAGCGCCGCCGCATCGGCCGGCCGCGCCGTCGGCGCGGGATCGGCCGGGCCCGGCGCGGCGGCCGGCGGCCGGGGCGGGCTGGCGCACGCGGCCAGCAAGGCGGCCAGGGCGGCGATGGCGATAATCGACGCCTGGCGCCATGACGGCCCGCACGGCATCGAATTTTCAATTGTTTTCCAGGAAAAGCCCATGGTCTTGCTGTTACTCGAGGCGCTCGGCGCGCTGCTGTTGCTGGTGTTCATTGTGTGGTGGACGATGTTTTCGGGGCGTCAAAAAGGCGAACTGAAGGACAAATCGGTGCCTGGCGAGGGCGATGCAACAAAAGACAAAAAATAAACCCGCCGGCTACAGAATGCGCAGCAAATTGGCCAGCTCGACGGCCGACTTGACGCCCATTTTCTCAAAAACCCGGGCCCGGTGGACTTCCACCGTGCGCACGCTGATGTCGAGCTGGTCGGCCACCAGCTTGTTCGGCAGGCCTTCGACCACCCGCTGCATCACGGCGCGCTCGCGCTCGGTCAGGCTGCCCAGTTGCGCGCGCAGGCCGGTGGCCTGGCTGCGCTGAACCAGCGCGGCGGCCGACTGGCTGAGGGCCTGCTCGATGCGGTCAACCAGGGCGTTGTCGGAAAACGGCTTTTCAAAAAAATCAAAGGCGCCGCGCTTGACCGTATCGACCGCCGTCGGCACATCGGCATGGCCGGTCAGGAAAATCACCGGCAGGGTCGGCAGCAGGCCCCTGGCAATCAGCTTTTCAAACATCGCCAGCCCACTCAGCCCGTTCATGCGCACATCGAGCAGGGCGCACGACGGCGCGCTGACCTCAAAGCCCTGCGACAGCCGGGCTTCGAAGGCTTCGCCGCTGGCGAACGACTCGCTGAGCAGGCGCCGCGAGCGCAGCAGCCAGGCCAGGGCATCGCGCACGCCCTTGTCGTCATCGACGATGTACACGGTGGCATTGTGAATCGGCTCCATCTCAACTTTCTTGCAGCACCCGGGGCGCGGCTGCCCCGGACGTTGACGACGCGGCCGCTGGCAGGGTAAAGCTGAAAATAGTACCCTGCGGCCAGGCATTGTCATAGCCGAAAAATCCGCCATGCTGCTCGATGACCGTACGGCACAGGCTCAGGCCCAGGCCCATGCCTTCTTTTTTGGTGGTGAAAAACGGCGTGAACAGCTGCCGGGCGACGTCGTCGGAAATCCCTTCGCCCTGGTCGCTGACCGCAAATTCGACCCATGGGCCCTGCGCGCCCGCAGCGGCCGGCCGGACGCGCAAGGTCAGCACCCGCTCCAGCGCCAGCCCGGGCGGCGGGCCGGTTTCCAGGCTGCCCTGCATGGCCTGCATGCCGTTGCGCGCCAGGTTGAGCAGCACCTGCTCGACCATGGTGCGGTCGCACAGCACCGGCGGGCAAGCCGCATCAAGCTCCAGGGCGATGCGCATGTCGAGCTTGCGCGCCTGCAGGGCCACCAGGGGCATGATGGCGTCGAGCAAGGCCTGCGGCTTGACCGATTCGCGCACCCGGTCGCTGCGACGCACAAAGTCGTGCACGCTTTTGATCACCTTGCCAGCCCGCTCGGCCTGCTCGGCAATGCAGCGCATGGCCAGCCGGAGGTCATCGGAGAGCGCCGGCTCCCCGGGCCCAGGCTCGCCGGCCAGCCCCTGCTGCAGCAAGTTGAGCGAGCCGGTGGCATAGCTGGAAATGGCCGCCAGCGGCTGGTTCAGCTCGTGGCTGAGCAGGGACGCCATCTCGCCGACCATGGCCAGCCGGGCGCTGGCCTGCAGGCGGTCCTGGCTGGCGCGCGACAGCTCTTCGTTGCGACGCTGCTCGCTGACATCGAGGATGGCGCTCATCCAGCCGGTGTGCTTGCCGACCGCGTTGATCAAGGGCGCCTCCATGATGAGCACCGCAAAGCGGGTGCCGTCCCGGCGCATGAACACCGACTCATGGCTTTCCCGCGCCAGGTGGCTGCCAGCCAGGCGCATCTCCTGGCGCTGCTGGTACACGCCGGCCAGCTCCGGCGGCCAGTAGGTTGAGGGCATGCTCTGGTTGAGCAGCTCCCGGGCCTCGACGCCGACCATCTTGCAAAATGCCGGGTTGACATAGGTGATGCGGCCCTGCAGGTCTCTAGCGCGCAAGCCGGTCAGCAGCGAGTTTTCCATGGCCTTGCGAAAGGCCAGCGCCTCGCCCAGGTCATGCTCGACCTGCAGGCGCCGTCGCATGTCCCGGCCGAGCAGGAAAAGCACCGCCAGCAGCGCCAGCGACAAGGCGCTGACCAGCGCCGTCAGCACATTGGGGAACAGCGCCGGGGTGCCCAGGCGGCTTTCCATCCGGACCACCATGGTGCTGCCCGGCAGGTCCAGCAGTTGCCGGGCCACAAAGGTCCGGCTGGCGCGCGCCGGCGCGCCATGCAGCGCCAGGCGCGTGCCGTCGGCCTCGGTCAGGGACAGGCCGACATTTTTGGCCAGCGACTTGCCAACCAGCTCGCTCAGCAGGCTTTGCAGCGAATAGGTGGCCACCGCATAGCCGCTCAGCCGGCCGGCGTTCGTCAGGGGAAAGCACATGTCGATCACTTCCATGCCCAGCCCGCCCGATTGCGGCAAAAAGTAGCTCACTGAATACGCCGGACCGCTCACGCGGCGGGCCGCCGCGCAGGCCAGGCCGACATCGGCCTGCAGGCTGGGCCGGCCGAGCTGCCCGAACACCGGCTTTTGAAACGGCGTTTCGACAACGCCCGACACGCCCAGGGCTTCGTCGCGCCACTCCAGCCGCAGCATTTCCCGGCGCACCTGCAGCAGCTGGCGCGCCAACGGCTCCCAGGCCTGCGCGCCGGGCTCGCCGACATGCAGGGCCTGCACCGCCTGAAGATTGCGGTTCAGGCCGGAAAGAATGTCGACCGCCGCTTCGGCCGCATTGTCGTCAAGCCGGCTTTGCACCAGGCTCGACTCATAGCGCCCGGCCAGCCAGACCAGCAATCCGAGCAGGGCCACCACCAGCGCGAGCAGCAGCAGCCACAGCGAAAACCGCCGGTTGGCCCACAGCGCCAGACCGGGATGCTTCAGCGCCATGGCCTTACAGCACCCGGTGGCTCAGGGCGGGCAGGCGCTGGCGAACCTCCCGCAGCCGGCTGGCCAGCACCTCGCCCATGACCACGCCCGGGCCTTCGGCCTGCATGGCCAGCACCTCGCCCCAGGGCCCGACCAGCATGCTGTGGCCCCAGGTGCGGCGGCCGTTTTCATGCACCCCGCCCTGCGCAGCGGCCAGCACATAGGCTAGGTTTTCCGTCGCCCGGGCGCGCAGCAGCAGCTCCCAGTGCGCCTGGCCGGTGATGAAGGTGAACGCGCTGGGCACCAGCAGCACATCGGCCTGCAGGGCGCGGTACAACTCCGGAAAACGCAGGTCGTAGCAGATGCTCAAGCCAATGGTGTAGACGTGGCCGTCGCGCGCTGCCAGCGCAAAGCGCGCCGGCGCCGTGCCAGGCTCGAGCACGCGGGTCTCGTCATGCGATTCGCCCTCCTGGGCAAAGCGAAACAGGTGCATCTTGTCGTAGCGCGCCACGCACTCCCCCGAGGGCGCGTAGGCCAGCGAGCTGTTTCGCGCGCGCCCGGCGTCACGGGTCGCCAGGGGCAGCGTGCCGCCAACGATCCACAGCCCCAGCTCGCGCGCCGAGCGGCTCAAAAAGTCCTGGACCGGGCCGCTGCCGGCCGGCTCCTGCACCTGCAGCTTGTCGGTGTCTTGCTGGCCCATGATGCAGAAATACTCGGGCAGCACCGCCAGCTCGGCGCCCTGGGCGGCCGCCTGCGCCAGCAGCGCCCGGGCGGCGGCCAGATTGGCTGCAACGCCAGTGCCTGAGACCATCTGGATGGCGGCTATTTTCATGGGGTCAGCGGTTCTCCACGGTCGGCTTGTCGGCCTGGGCGCGGGCGCGGGCGCGGCGGTCAATTTTCGTGATTATCGGCTCGTCCCAGCTGCCGTCGATCTGAAACTCCTGGGTGGCGGCCTCGGTCAGCGGGCGGCGCAAAAACATTTGCGCCAGAAAGCTGCCCAGGCCGACCACCGGGTTGATGGCCGTGGCGATCAGCGACGCCGTGCTGGCGTCGATTTCAGGCACCACGACCACCTTGAGGCTTTGCGTTTCGTCGGCGATGCTGGCGCGCCCCTCCATCAGCACCGCCGCGTTGACGCCGCTCATCTGCAAGTTGTTGGTTTGCGCCACGCCGCGCCGAATCGCCACGTCGCCGCGAATGAAGTCGAACGCAAAACCCTGCGAGAACACATCGCGAAAATCCAGGCTCAGGCGCCGGGGCAGCGACTGCAGGCTGAGCACGCCGAGCAGCTTGGCAATGCCCGGGTCGGCCTTCATGAACTGGCCGGCGGCAACCTCCACCCGGAACTCGCCGCTCAGCGTTGGATAGTCCAGGCCAAGCGGCGAGCCCATCCAGGCAATCTGGCCCTTGAGCGCGCCCTTGCCGCGCCGGATCACGCCGGGCATGCCCAAACGCCGGAGCAGCTCGCCCGAGTCGGCAATGTCGAGCCTGAAATCCATCGACGAACGGCGCCGGTCAGCGCCCGTCTGGGCCGCGCGCGGCCCGGCGGGCAGCGCCGCCCAGCTGCCCGTGGCGCTCAGCACCGCCTCGGGCAGGGTGATGTTGAACTTGTTCAGGCGCCACTCGCGCACGCCGCCATCGGCCACGGCGGCGCCCCGGTTGACCGCCTCGATTTCGACCCGGCCCAGTTTTTTGCCGCGCAACTCGAAATCGTCGACGACGATGTCAAGCGCGGGAATGCTGGCGGGCTGCTCGTCCAGGAGCGCCTCGACCTCGCTGGCTTCGCTGGCAGCCAGGCTCAGACGCGCCAGCCGCGCAAAGACCAGCCCGGCACCCTGGGCGCCGGGCTGGCGAAACTCCAGGTAGCCGCCCAGTTCGGCGGCGTCGATGCTGGCGCGCCAGTTCGGGCCGTCCCGGTTGGCGCCCACTACCACCTGGTGCAGGCTGCGCCCCTGAATTTTCAACTCCCTGGCGCGTATGGCCATCACATTGGGCAGGTAGCCCAGGCCCCCCGCCGGACCGGCGGCGGGCCGGGCGGCGGCGCTGCCAGCAGCCTGGCCGGAAATCGCCTCCCAGGCGTCCAGGTCCACCTTCGCCAGGTTGATGTTGGCGCCCACGCCGGCTGCGGGCGAAGGAACCGCTTCGCCCGGCTCCAGGCCGATGCCAATGCTGCCCCGGATCACGCGGGGAACGTCGCCGCTGATGTCGCGCAGGTAGCTGACCGCCGCCACCTGCCCGACGCTGAGCGACAGCTGGTCCTGCAGCGCCTGGCCGGCCGCTGCCGGGCCGGGCACCAGCAGCCGCTCGAACCGGACCGGCAGCAAAGTGTCAGCCGTCTTGGCCAGCGGCGCCGGAAAGCCCAGCGCCATGCCCTGCAGGGTGCTTGCCACCATGACTTCAGCCAGGCCCTGCCTGAACCCCAGCGTGGCGGTATAGGCCGCGCTGCCGCTGAAATGGTCAGCCAGCGGGGCCAGCGCCAGTTCACCGGCCTGGCGCAGTCCTTCGGCGGTGACGCTGCCCTGCGCCCTGAAGGCCACCTCGGTTTTGGCACCGGCGGCGGCCAGCCGCGTGCCGCCGTCGATGCGCACCTCCCCGCCGAGCAAGCGGGCCTGCACGCCGGCCAGCGTGAAGCCCTGCTCGCTCAGGTTGACAACGCCCCTGAGCTGGCTCAAGGAAGGCGTCTCGGGCATGAGCCTGAGGTCATTGCCCGGCAGAACCACCACCCCGGCCACGGTCGAATTGCCAAGGTCGTCAAGCGGCAAGCGCAGGCGAAAGCGGTAGTCGGCCGCGCCGCTGGCGCTGGCCCGGGCCAGGGCTTGCGCGGTGAGACCGCCCAGGGGGGAGGTGTTGACAAAGCCCAGCGCGTCGGACAGCGCGCCCTTGACCTCCAGGGACACCTCGGCCACCGCCGAGCGCTCCAGGTCGGCGATGCGCGCCGCGCCCTTGACCAGCACCAAGCCCGGCAAGCCCGCCACTTTGCCGCTGGCTCCCTTGACCTCCAGCGAAGCCTGGCTGAACACCAGCTCGCCGCTGAGATCGGTCAGCGCCGGCCAGGGGAGCGCGCCCGGCGGCTGAAGCGCCTTGGGCACATAGGCCAGCTGGCCGTTTCGGACCCGGGCCGACACCCAGAACTCGCCCTGGGCCGGGTCGGCAAACGGCAGGTGCCAGACCGGCCCCTTGATCTTGAATTTCACCTCGCTGAGCTGTCCCTGGAGCACTGCACCCTGCACATAGCGGCGTGCTGGCTCGTCCATCACCAGCGGCAAGTAGCGATGCACCCGGCTGCCGTCGGCCCGGCTCAGGCTGCCGTGCAGGTCGAGAATGCCGGGAAAGCGCCGATCGGGCAGCTCGTCCGCTTCGGGCGGGCCGGTGCTGTCGTCGGTGCGCCAGCGCAGCTGCGCCTGGCCCTGGGCGTCAGCATTTTCAAACCTCAGGTCGCGCAGCTGCAGGTCGATCTTGTCGCCCGAGCGCTTCCATTGCGCCTGGGTGGACAGCTGATTGAGCGCGAGCTGCGGCACTTCAAAAATGCCAGGCAGCTCCAGCATGCCGTTGTCGATCTTTACACTGGCCTGGCCGCCGTCCTGGGTGACATTGAAGTCGACCGTGGCGCCGCTCAGTCCGGGCCGGCCGGGAACCGGCCGCAAGGCACCGGCGGTCCGTCTGGCGCTGTCCGGGCGCTCGGCAGGCGCGGCCGGCTGCGCGGCCAGGCCCAGCCGGGCAACCCGGCCCCGGGCGGCAAACGTCACCGGGGCGTCCAGCGGGCCGCGCCAGCGGGCGTCCAGGGTTTCCAGCAGCCCCCGGGGCGCCCAGGACGCCACCAGCGCCTGCACACGAGCGTCCAGCGGCAGGCGGCCGGCCACCTGGGCCAGGGCGGCCAGGTCCAGCCGGTCGGCCTTCAGCGTGGTGTACGGGGCGGCCTGCTGCGGGGCGCTGGTGTGCACCAGCGCCAGGTTGCCGCCCGGCCATTGCAAGCCGTCCTGGGTGCGAAACTGCAGGCCTTCGGTGTTCAAGGCGAAGCCGCCGGCATGCCGGCTGGCGCCGATACGCCCCGCCAGGGTTTCAAAGCCAAGGGGCTCCAGCCCGGCGCCCAGCCGGGCGTTCAGGTCGCGCAGGGCCACGTCGACCAGCACGCCGGCGGCCTGCCCGTGGCTGACGTCCAGCCAGGCGCGTAGCGCGCCCTGCCCCTGGTTGAGCGCCATGCCAAGCGCGTCCAGACCGCCATGGCGCTGCAGGCGGGATACATCGATGCGGGCAAAGTCGCCATACACCTGACCGCTCCAGTTCGGGAAATCGGCGTTCAGGCCGGACAGCAGCGGCTGCTTGAAGATTGCCCGGAGGCTGAACGGCGCGCCCCAGTCGGCCGGCGGCGTGGCGTCCAGGCGCATCAGGTGGCGCTGGCGGCCGTTGCGCAGCACGCCGTCGACGGCGCGCAGGATCAGCGGCGGCGCCTGGCGCAGCTCATCGATCCAGCGCACGGTGCCGCCGCGCACGATGAACTCGGTCTGCGAGAACAACCAGTCGGCCGCTGTGCTGCGCCCGCCCGCGCTGCCCCTGGACAGCTCAAGCCCGCCGACAAAAATTTTTCCATCGGCCGCGCGCCGCACATCGATTTCGGGCCCGTCGATCACCAGCTGCTCAAAGCCAAGTCCCCACAGCGAAGTGGGGGTAAGCGCGCCGATGACATGCGGCAGGCGCAGCGCTTCGCGCCCCTGGGCGTCCAGCAGGCTGACATCGTGCAGCTCAAAAGAAGGAATCGCGCCGGGCGAACTTCCGGTGATCCGGCCGATGCGCACCGGCACGCCAAGGGCCTGGCTGGCCTGGGCTTCCAGGCGCGGACGAAACTCGGCAATTCGCGGCACAATCCAGCCGTGAAGCACCCCCCAGCTCAGGCCGAACAGCAGCCAGGCCGAAGCCACCAGCCAGAGCAGGCCGCGCAGCGCCGCAGCGATCCATCGCAGGCGCCGGGACGGCAGGGCGGAAAAGGCAGGCGGGCTGATGGGGATGAACTCCATTGACACGCGAATTATGACCGCCGACGGTTTGACCGTTTGGTGCAGAACCACGAAGTTTGTGAAGTAGTGTTGTGATGACCGATTGCTCGACTGGCTGTTCAAAAATCCCCGCGCCTGAAAGACTGACCGCTCTCGACGCCGCGCCGGATGCCGCGTCGTATTCGCGCTATGTCCAGCGCATCCGCCGCCGCTACGCGGATCAGATGCGGCTTCTGGCCGCCGGTGCGCCGCAGCGCCCGGCGATGCAGACTGCGCTCGACGCGCTGCTGGCTGACGGCCTGGACACCGGCGCGGCGCTGCGTGTGCTGCGCCAGCTGGTGCTGGAGCGGCTGACCGTCCTGGACTGCGCGGGCACCCGTGAAAGCCAGGCGCCGTTGGCGGTGGTGACCGGCGCCATGACCGAGCTGGCCGAGCTGGCCCTGGACGTGGCCATGCGCCATTCGCGCGAAGCGCTCGATGCGCAGCATGGCGCGCCGCTGGCACCCGATGGTGCGCCGGCGCAGATGTGGGTGGTCGGCATGGGCAAGCTCGGCGCGCGCGAGCTCAATGTGTCCAGCGACATCGACCTGATCTATGTCTACGACCAGGATGGCGACACCGCCGGCCGCCTTGACGGCCGGGGGCGGATTTCCAACCACGAGTACTTTGCGCGCCAGGTGCGGGCGGTGTTCAGCCTGATCGGCGACGCCACCGAGCACGGCTTTGTGTTCCGGGTCGACCTGGCGCTACGGCCCAACGGCAGCGCCGGCCCGGCGGCCCTCTCGCTGAGCGCGCTGGAGGAGTATTTCCAGGTGCAGGGCCGCGAATGGGAGCGCTTTGCCTGGCTCAAGAGCCGCGTCGTGGCGCCGCAGGACTGCGTCCAGGGCGGCTCGGCCCAGGCCCTGCGCGGCCTGGTGCTGCCGTTTGTGTTTCGGCGCTACCTGGACTACGGCGTGTTCGATGCCCTGCGGGTGCTGCACCGGCAGATCCGCGAGCATGCCGCCCGGCGCTGCGCCGGCCATCCGGAGCGCGCCAACGATGTGAAGATGTCGCGCGGCGGCATCCGCGAGATCGAGTTCACGGTACAGGTGCTGCAGGTGGTGCGCGGCGGGCAGTTCCCCGAGCTGCGCACCCGCTCCACCCTGGAGGCACTGCAGCGCCTGGCGCAGGCCGGCTTGATGCAGCAAGGCACTGCCGACGCCATGGCCCGGGCCTACGAGTTTTTGCGCCGCGTCGAGCACCGCATCCAGTACCTGGACGACCAGCAAACGCATGTGCTGCCGACGCGCGACGACGACCTGGCCTGGATTGCCCAAACGCTCGGCTACCGCAGCGTCAGCCAGTTCCTGGGCGAGCTCGACACCCACCGCGAACTGGTGGCCGGCGAATTCGACACCCTGCTTGGCGGCCCGCCCGAATGCAGCGGCAAGGGCTGCACGAGGCCGGGCGCAGCGCCGGCGCGCCCGCTCGATGACCTGCTCGAGCAGCTGCCGCAGGAGTGGCCGGCGCTGTACAAAAACCGGCTGGCGCTGTGGCGCCGCCATCCGCGCATCCTGGCCCTGCGCGACGACTCGCGCGGCCGCCTGAGCCGGCTGGTGCAGCGCACCGCCCAGTGGCTGCTCGAAGGCAACGCGTCCGAAGAGGCGGCCGTGCGGCTGATCGACTGGACCGAGCCGCTGCTGCGCCGCGAAAGCTACCTGGCGCTGCTCATGGAGCGCCCGGCGGTGCATGAGCGGCTGCTGCGCATGCTGGGCACGGCGAAATGGCCGGCGCGCTACCTGATGCAGCACCCCGGCGTGATCGACGAGCTGGCCAGCAGCGAGCTGATGCACGAGCGCTTTGACCCTGGCGTTTTTTGCCGGGAGCTGCAGCAGCGCCTGGCGGCCCTCAGGCGGACCAAGGAGGATGACGAGGAAACCTGCCTGAACCTGCTGCGCCGCGCCCACCATGTGGAGGTGTTTCGCACCCTGGCGCGCGATGTCGAAGGCGTGTTGACCACCGAGCAGGTGGCCGACGACCTGAGCGCGCTGGCCGAGGCGATTCTGGACCTCACCGTCCGCTGGTGCTGGCAGCATCTGAAAAACCGGCACCGCGACCAGCCCGAGTTTGCCGTCATTGCCTATGGCAAGCTCGGCGGCAAAGAGTTGGGCTATGGCAGCGACCTGGACATCGTGTTTGTCTATGAAGACGCCGACGAGCGCGCCCCTGAGGTGTATGCCGGTTTTGTTCGCAAGCTGATCAACTGGCTGACTGTCAAGACCGGCGAAGGCGACCTGTACGAAATTGACACCGCCCTGCGCCCCAACGGCAACTCGGGCCTGCTGGTCACGCCGTTCGAAGCCTATGCCAACTACCAACAGCGGCGCGGCAGCAACACCGCCTGGACCTGGGAACACCAGGCGATGACGCGTGCCCGCTTCGTGCTCGGTAGCGACGCCCTGCGCCAGCGCTTTGACGCGGTGCGCGACGCGGTGATCAGCGCGCCGCGCGATGCGCAGGCACTGAGCCGCGAGATCGTCGAGATGCGCCACCGGGTGCGCAGCGCGCACCCGGTGCGGGGCGGCATGTTCGATGTCAAGCACAGCGCCGGCGGCATGGTGGACGCCGAGTTCGCGGTGCAGTTTTTGGTGCTGTCGCTGGCCGCGCAGCATCCCGAACTGCTGGACAACGTCGGCAACATCGCCCTGCTGCAGCGCGCGGAAAGCGCCGGCCTGCTGCCCGATGGCGTGGGCCAGCGCGCGGCAGCCGCCTACCGGGAGCTGCGCCGGGTGCAGCACCGGGCGCGTTTGAACGAGGCGCCGACGCAGGTCAGGCCGCCGGCCCTGCAGGCGGAGCAGGGCGCGATCCTGATGCTGTGGAAGACAATTTTCAAGCCGGCCTGAAGGCTGGCCGCCGGCTGGGGGCGGCATGCCGGGCCGCGAACCGGCGTTCCCGGCAAGGTCCCCGGCCTGCACAATCAACGGTTTTTCAGGGCAGCGGGCAGCACCGCCCATGGCAAAGAAGAAAGGCAAGCGATGAAAATTTTCCAGGGGCCATGCCGCCAGCCTGGCGGCATGGCCGTGCTGCTGCTGGCCGGCTGCGCTGCCGGAGCACCGCCAGCGCCCAGCGCCGTGTCCGCGCCCGTTCCGCTGCAGTGGCAGGCCGCGCTGCCGCACCAAGGCTCGGTGACCGAGCTGGGCCAATGGTGGCGCCAGCAGGGCGACCCGCTGCTGGCCGAGGTGGTGGCCGCCGCGCAGGCCGTCAGCCCGACGGTGGCCGCCAGCCGCTCGCGCATCGAGCAGGCGCGCGCCGCCCGGACGGCCGCCGGCGCGGCCCTGCTGCCGGCGCTCGATGCATCGGCCAGCCTGAGCCGGGGCCGCGCCCAGCAGGCAACGGCAGGCGGCAATGTGCCGGTGGTGACGGTCGCCCAGGCCGGGCTGCAGGCGGCCTGGGAGATTGACCTGGCCGGCGGCAGCCGCGCCAGCCTGGAAGCGGCCGCGCAGCGCCTGCTGGGCGCCGACGCGCTGTGGCACAGCGCCCGGGTGTCGGTGGCCGCCGAAGCCGCCAGCCTGTACACCGGCCTGCGCAGCTGCCGCGAACTGGCCGGGGTAACGCAGCGCGATGCCGACTCGCGCCAGGAAACCGCGCGGCTGTCGGCGCTCAGTACCCAGGCCGGCTTTACCGCGCCCAGCGCCGACGCCCTGGCCTGGGCCAGCGCCGCCGAGGCACGCGGCCGTAGCCTGCGCCAGTCGGCCCAGTGCGAGCTGGACCTGAAGGCACTGGTCGCCCTGAGCGGGATTGCCGAGCCTGATTTAAGACAAAAACTGGCTCCTGTGCAGGTACAGCCGGCACAGGAAGCTATGTTTTCAATAGCGCCTATCCCCGCCGAAGTGCTGGCCCAGCGGCCCGACGTGTTCAGCGCCGGGCGCGAGGTGGCCGCCGCCAGCGCCGACATCGGCAGCGCCGAAGCGGCGCGCTACCCCCGGCTGGGCCTCGGCGGCTCGATTGGCGCAGCCAGCCTGCGCGCCGGCGGCGCCACCGTCAGCCTGGACACCTGGACCATCGGCCCGCTGGCCCTGAGCCTGCCGCTGTTCGACGGCGGCCGGCGGTCGGCCAATGTCGAAGCCGCCCGGGCGCGCTACGAGGAAGCCGCCGCCCTGTACCGCACCAGCGTTCGCCAGGCGGTGCGCGAGGTCGAGGAAGCGCTGGTCAATTTGCAGAGCAGCACCGCGCGCCAGGGCGATGCCGACGCGGCGGTGGCCGGCTACCGCGCCGCCTTCGCCGGCACCGAGGCGCTGTACCAAGGCGGCCTGGCCAGCCTGCCGCAGCTCGAAGACGCCCGGCGCTCCCTGCTGGCCGCCCAGACCGGCCGCGTGGCGCTGCAGCAGGAGCGCAAAGCGGCCGGCGTGGCGCTGTACCGGGCGCTGGGCGGCGGCTGGTCGCCGGCGCTGGCGCCGCTCGACGCCGCAGGCGCTGGCCTGCCCGCCGCTGCCGCAGTGCGGTAAACCTGAATCCAACGGCTCCAGCTCTGGCTCCATTTCCAAGACACTTCAAGACCATGAACCAACCCACCGCCAAGTCCGTTGCCCTGATCGCCCTGGCGGCGCTGGCGGTGGCCGCCGGCGCCTACTATTTCACAGCCGGCCCGCGCCAGCCGGCCGCTGCCAGTGCGGCCCAGGCCGCGCCCAAGCCCACCCTGACCGTGACCGCCGGGCTGCCCGAGTCGACCCGCCTGCCGATCCGGCTGGCGGCCAACGGCAACATCGCCGCCTGGCAAGAGGCCATCATCAGCGCCGAATCGACCGGGCTGCGGCTGACCGAGGTGCGCGCCAATGTCGGCGATGTCGTCAAGGCCGGCCAGGTGCTGGCGACGTTTTCGACGGACAGCGTGCAGGCCGATGTGGCGCAGGCCCGGGCCAGCCTGCTCGAAGCCCAGGCCGGCGCCGCCGACGCCCGGGCCAACGCCGAACGGGCGCGCAGCCTGCAAAGCTCGGGGGCGCTGAGCGTCCAGCAGATCAACCAGTTCCTGACGCTGGAGAAAACCGCCCAGGCGCGGGCCGAGGCCGCCCAGGCGGTGCTCGGCGCGCAGCAGCTGCGCGGCCGGCAGACGCAGGTGCGCTCGCCCGACAGCGGCATCATCTCGGCGCGCACCGCCACGGTGGGCGCGGTTGTCGGCAGCGGCGCCGAGCTGTTTCGCCTGATCCGCCAGGGCCGGCTGGAGTGGCGCGCCGAAGTCACCTCCAGCGAGCTGGGCCGCATCCAGGCCGGCCTGCCGGTCAGTGTGCTGCCGGCCAGCGGCGGCGAGTTGCGCGGCCGGGTGCGCATGGTCGCGCCCAGCGTCGATCCGCTGACGCGCGCGGCGCTGGTGTATGTCGACCTGCCGCCCATGGTCAAGGCAGGCGTGAGGACCTCTTCCCCGGCCGGGGCCGCGGAACCGGCTTTGCCGGGCCGCGGGCGCAGCGCCCCCCCGGGGGGCAGCGCAGCACACGAAGTGGCAAGCGTGGGGGCCGCACTACCGGGGATGTTCGCGCGTGGCGAATTTGAACTGGGAGCCACCGACGCCCTGACCATTCCCCAGCGAGCGCTGGTGGTGCGCGACGGCTTCAACTATGTCTATCGCCTCGGCGCGGACAACCGTGTCAGCCAACT
>JACMQR010000202.1 GCA_014376885.1 Polaromonas sp. | reverse complement strand
GCGCCAGCGCCACAGCAACGCCAGCGCCGCCAGGCTGAACACAGCGCCCGCTGCAAACGTGGCCGGCGCGCCAAGCTGGTCCCACAGCACGCCCGCCACGGTGCTGGCCAGCAGCATCGCCAGGCCACTCATCAGATTGAAAAAACCAAAGGCCGTGCCGCGCAGGTCGGGCGGCGCCGTATCGGCCACCATGGTGGCGAGCAGGCCCTGCGTCATCGCCATGTGCAGCCCCCACAGCACTATGCCGGCCGAGATCCAGACCAGGCTGCTGCCGGACGCCAGCACCGCATCGGCAGCGATCAGCACCACCAGGCCCCAAGCCAGCAGGGCGCGGTGGCTGACGGTGTCCGACAGCTTGCCGAAAGGATAGGCGCCCAGCGCATAGACGATGTTCATGCCGACCAGCACCAGCGGCGTGTAGGCCGCCGGCAAGCCGCCCTGCAGCGCCCGCAGCAGCAAAAACGCCTCGCTGAAGCGGGCCAGCGTGAACACGGCGCCAATGACGACCACGCGCCAGTAGGCCGCGCTAAGGCGGCGCAGGTTGGCTTGGCTGATTGGGTTGACGCGCGGCGCCTCGCTGGGCATGCGCACGCGTTCGGGCTCCTGCACGCCGAACAGCAGCAGCGCCACCGCCATGAAGCCGGGCACCATCGCCACCCAGAAAATCGCCCGGAAATCATTCGCCCAGAGCAGCATCAATCCCATGGCGATCAGCGGGCCGACGAAGGCGCCCACGGTGTCGAGCGACTGGCGCAGGCCAAACGCCGCGCCGCGCATGCCCGGCGGCGCCAGGTCGGCCACCAGCGCATCGCGCGGCGCGCCGCGAATGCCCTTGCCGACGCGGTCGATCAGCCGCGCGGCCAGCACCAGGCCGGTGGTGGATGCCAGCGCGAACAGCGGTTTGGACGCCGCGCCCAGTCCATAACCCAGCACCGCCAGCGGTTTGCGCCGGCCCCAGTAGTCGCTCAGCACGCCGGAAAACACCTTGACGATCAGCGCCGTGGCTTCGGCCGCACCCTCGATCAGCCCGACCGCCCACATGCTGGTGCCCAGCACCGTGACCATGAAGACCGGCAGCAGGCTGTGGATCATTTCAGAAGATATGTCCATCAGGAGGCTGACGAAGCCCAGCGCCCAGATGGCGGCGGGCAGGCGCCGCGAACCGGGGGATGTGTTGACAGGCTGGCGGGGGGAATCAGACATGGGATTTTCTTTGACGCGCGCGATTCAAACCATAGCGGGTTTAGGGTTCCAACGTTACGTCAAAAAATATCACTTTAATTGCGGAACCTTACAGGCCATGAAACATGGCGGCAGAAAATCCACGTCCAGCATTGTCTTCACCGCCAAATTCATCTGGCTGGTGCGAACCTCAGAGTGATACGGCGACACCTTGGGCGCTACTCGACTCACTGGCTCAATCTCTAAACCCCAGAAACGTCGCCGCCTCATCCACCGGCTTGCGCTTCGAAACCACGGCATTGGCCGGAAAACTCTCGTCGGGCCAGCCCATGGCGATGCAGGTCTGAATCAGCTGATCGTCGGGAATGCCGGCCTCGGCGCGCACCACGGGCGACTGCATGATGCCCTGGCTGTTGATCACGCAGCCCAGACCACGCGCCCAGGCGGCATTGACGATGCAGTTGACCACGCCGCCACAGTCGAACGGCGCAATGTCGCTGCCCTGAATGGCGCGGTCGTACGTCACCACGATCGAAACCGGAGCGTCAAACTGGCGAAAGCCGCGCAGCACCCAGTCCTGCCGCTTTTCCTTGTTCTCGCGCTCAATGCCCATGGCGGCGAACAGCTGTTTGGCAACGCCAATCTGTCGTTCGCGGTGCTGGCCTTCGTAGTTCGGCCCCAGGCGAAACTCGCGGGAATCGGGCACGCCCGCCAAGCTGCGCTCCACGTTGCCTGCGCGAATACGGTCCAGCACCTCGCCGGTGACCACATAAAAATTCCAGGGCTGGGTGTTGAGCGAGGTGGGTGCACGCATGGCCAACTCCAGCACCTCGCGGATGAGCACTTTGGAAACGGGCTTGTTCAGGTAGCCGCGAATACTGCGGCGCTGCCGGATGACGTCGTCGAATTTCATGCGGGTCTCTTTGGCGTTGGGACTGTGCGGCCCGTATGGCGCCGCTGGTTTGCTGCTGCCACATTCTGCAAGGGCTGAGCCGCCTGAAGGGTCAACTGCGTGACTCGCCCGGCCTTTGTCGTCTTTGAAGGGACACGGGCATCGCCTTCCTCGTTCCATCACACAGCCAATCGATGCAATCCCTCCACGCCCCAACCCGCCGCCTCGATAGCCCCAGCCACATAACCCGGAAACTGCGGCGACCACTCGCTGGCGATGCCGGTTAAACGGCCGCGCCACGGGCCAGACGGGGCCGTGCTGGCGGGCGCTTGGGCATGTTGGCCGGTACTTTGCAGGTCGGCGGCGGTGGCGGTGAACGGGTCCAGCGCCCAATCCTTGACGAATTCGGCCTTGGGCGTGGCCGCCTGGCTGCCGAACAGGCGTGCGAATTGGGCACGGCAATGCGCTTTCAGTTCGGCCTCGGGCACGCTTTGGCGGACATGCGCAGGCATGCCGAAGAAGCCGAACAGGGCTGCGCTGCCGCCTGGCATCGACCCATCGTGAATCTCGCCCAGCGGCCCGCGTGCGCTTCTGGCCTCGCCAGACAAGCCTCCTTCGCGCCAGAACGGGGTGTCGTACACGGCGATGTACTTGGCATGGGGCGCCATCCAGGTGGCGGTTGCGCGCCATTGCTGGGCCAGCGCTGGCGGCAAAGCGGGCATGAACTCGATGGTGCTTTCCAGCAGGCGCGGCGGCAGTGCCAGCAACACGTGTTCTGCGCGCCAGGTTGTTACTTGGCCGTGGGTGTCTTCGCTGTCCAGCTCTACATGCTGCGGCGTGCTGCGCAGGCGGCGCACCGCCTGTCCGGTGTGGATGCACGCCGCATCCAGGCGGCGGTGCAGCGCGTCGGTCAACGCGCCCATGCCGCCCACCAGGCGCATCGAGGCGGGCGAACTGGCATGACCGCGCACCCGCGCAGGCGGCTCGTGGGGCGAACGCTCCACCAGCGTGTCGCCTGCTTCATGCTGCTCGAAGCTCGCCAGCCCCAGTTCATCAACCAGACGCCCCAACTGAGGCTGGTAACCAGGCCAAAACCAGGTCGGCCCCAGGTCGATACGGTCGATGCCAGTTGCACAGGTTGCTGCCTCGGTGGCCGGTTGTCCCGATGCAGCCACGGACGCAATGCGCCCGCCGAGGCGGTCGCGTGCTTCCAGCAACACATAGTCTTTGATGCCTTGACCCTCCAGCAAATAGACGGCGTACAAGCCACTCAAGCCTGCGCCGACGATGGCGATGCGCGTTGCCTGCATGGTTAAGCCTTCAATGCGGATGAATCGGTCAGTTCCGTGGATGCCGTCTGGGTCAGGTGACCGGTCTTGAGGTAGACGGTGGCGCCCTGTGCGTTGGCCGCAATCTGTGGAAACTCGCCTTCAGGCAGGCGTATCCAGCTGCCGCGCTCATAGGGTTGGCCAGCCATCGCCACGCTGCCGTCCAGCACCAGCAGTTCGGCGCTGTTGGTCGATTCGGCAAACACGGTCTGGCCTCGCGCAAGGCGTTGCAGGCTGACCTGTTCCATGTCGTTTGAGAACAGCGGGCAGACTTCGCGTCCTTCCTGGCGCTGCCAGAGGGACGGGTCGTTCGTGTCAATGCGCACAGTGTGGCCGTCGCTCGGCTGCATCTGCCACAGCTTGACGAAGATGGTGGCGCCGGGAACGCTGAAAGGCTGGTGTGACGATCCGGGTGGATTGCGCAAATACCAGCCTGCCGGATAGTGCCCGTGCTCATCCGAGAAGGTGCCGGACAGCACAAAAATTTCTTCACCGCCGGGGTGCTGGTGGCGCGCAAAGTGTGAACCAGGTGCGTAGCGCACGATGCTGGTGGCACGGGCTTTTTCTTCGCCCGCGCGGTCCAGCATCACACGCTCGACCCCGGCCATGGGCGAGGGCACCCATTGGTGCTGATCGGGTGTGACGATGGCGCGACATGAAAAATCTGCGTGAATGCGCATGGATGTTCTTTCAACAATGAATGCAAGGGCGGTCGGCTGGGGGCGTGGCATGCCGCAGCCAGGTGATGCGGCCGCAAGCGCCCAAGCTGGAATGCACTCAAATACTCCATTGAGCGCGAAAAGACTGCTTGGCGCATGCGGTAGGGTTGATCAAGGCTGTCTGTTGCAGGGCGGCAGCCCAGCAGGCGCACCCTGAACTTTCGCCCCTTGCGCTGGTCGCTTGAAAATGAAAAAAGCCGCTTCAAGCGGCCTTTTCGTGCAGGAGATGCGGTTGCGCGTCAGACGACGATGACCGCCGCGCCGTCGCCGCGCCCGGCAATCACGCCAATCTCGTGGACCTGTTCGCCGGCTTCGCGCAGCATGGCGGCGCACGCCGCAGCGCCAGCTGCGTCAATTACCACCACCATGCCGATGCCGTTATTGAACGTGCGGTTCATCTCGATGTCGTCGATGCCGGCGGTCTTTTGCAGCCAGGCAAACAGCTCGGTCTGCGGCCAGCTGCCTTTGACCAGATGCGCGGCCAGGCCTTCGGGCAGCACGCGCGGAATGTTTTCCAGCAGGCCGCCGCCGGTGATGTGCGCCAGCGCCTTGATCGGGTGCGCCGCCAGCGCGGCCAGCACGTTCTTGACGTACAGGCGGGTCGGCTCCATCAGGGCTTCCTTGAACGGCTTGCCGTCCAGCGTGCCGGGCAGGTCGCTGCCGGCACGCTCGATGCACTTGCGCACCAGGCTGAACCCATTGGAATGCGCGCCGCTGCTGGCCAGGCCGAGCACCACATCGCCGGGCGTTACATCCTTGCCGGTCAGGATTTTTGATTTTTCCACCGCACCGACGGCAAAGCCGGCCAGGTCGTATTCGCCCGCCGGGTACATGCCGGGCATCTCGGCGGTTTCGCCGCCGATCAGCGCGCAGCCGCTCAGCTCGCAACCCTTGGCAATGCCGCCGATCACGCTGGCTGCGGTGTCCACGTCAAGCTTGCCGCAGGCGAAATAGTCGAGGAAGAACAGCGGCTCGGCGCCTTGCACCAGCACGTCGTTGACGCTCATGGCCACCAGGTCGATGCCGACGGTGTCGTGCATGTTCCACTCGAACGCCAGCTTGAGCTTGGTGCCCACGCCGTCGGTGCCACTGACCAGCACCGGTTCCTTGTAGCGCTTGGGCACCTCGAACAGCGCGCCAAAGCCGCCGATGCCGGCCAGCACGCCTTCGCGCATGGTCTTTTTGGCCAGCGGCTTGATGCGCTCAATCAAGGCGTCGCCCGCGTCAATGTCAACGCCGGCGTCTTTGTAGGAAAGGGGGGATAGGGTCATGGGGTTCGGGATTGATGCGGTGGGAGCGTGGGCAGGCTCGAAAGGGCCGGTGGCGCTGCCGCAGCAGTCAGGCCAAGCCGATAGAATCCAGCCTGCGATTCTATCGGCTCCCCCCGGCCTGTTCTGGCGGGCTTTGTTCAACACGCGCATCCAAGGCTTCATGCAATTCACAACCACCCAAAAAAGCACGGCCGCCTGGTGCCTGATTGCGGTGCTGGTCGTTTTGGCGCTGCGCCTGCTCGGCCCGGTGCTGACGCCATTTCTGGTGGCCGCCGTGCTGGCGTATGCGCTGACGCCGCTGGTCAACTCCCTGGACGACCTCGGCAAAGGCCGGATGCCGCGCGTGCTGGCGGTCGTGCTGGTTGAGCTGGTGTTCATCGCCATGGTGGTCGGCCTGTTTTTGCTGATCGTGCCGATTTTGTCCAAGGAACTGCCGCTGCTGCGCGAGCAGGTGCCCTTGCTCGCCGACCGCGCCAATGCCCGGCTGACCCCATGGTTGGCGCAGTTCGGCATTCCGGTGGCGCTGGATGTCGGCAGCATCAAGACGGCTGCGCTTAAATACCTCAATGCCAATTTCGAAGAGACATTCGGCCAGTTGATGTCCTCGCTCAGGCTGGGTGGCAGTGTGGCGCTGACCATCATCGGCGGCGCCGTGCTGATTCCGGTGGCGCTGTTCTATCTGCTGATGGACTGGGACAAAATTGTCAGCCGCCTGGTCGAGCTGGTTCCCGTGCCGCTGCGCGCCGGCTTTGACAGCTTTACCCAGGAGGCCGATCAGGTGCTGGGCCAGTACTTGCGTGGCCAGTTGCTGGTCATGCTCGTGATGGCCGCTTTTTATTCGGTCGGGCTGTCGCTGTTTGACCTTGACCTGGCCTTGCCCATCGGGCTGTTCACCGGCCTGGCCATGTTCATTCCCTATGTGGGTTTTGGCATTGGCCTGATCCTGGCGGTGCTGGCGGGCTTGCTGCAGTTTGCTTCTCTCAAGGCATTCGCCATGGTGGCGGTGGTGTATGGGCTGGGGCAGGTGGCCGAAGGCTTTTACCTCACGCCGCGGCTGGTCGGCGAGCGCATCGGACTGCACCCGCTGGCGGTTATTTTTGCGCTGCTGGCCTTCGGCCAGCTTTTCGGCTTTGTCGGCGTGCTGATTGCCCTGCCGGCCAGCGCGGTGCTGCTGGTCGGCCTGCGCCGTGCGCGGGCGGGTTACCTGACCAGCGGGCTCTACCAGGGCCGGGCCTCATGAGCCGGCGCCCGGCACGGCAATGGCAGGCATGAAGCAACTCGTACTGGACATCGGACAGGCATCCGACCCGACCTTCGCAAATTTTTTTGTCGGGCCGAACGAAGCAGCTGTCAGGCATCTGGCGCTGTGGTCCGGCAGCAGTTCCCCGCAGGCGCCGGTTCCGACCTACCTCTGGGGCCTGGAGGCCAGCGGCAAGACGCATTTGCTCAAGGCGGTCAGCGAAGCCCTGCGCGGGCATGGCGCATCGAGCGGCTGGATGGACGCCTCGACGCGCGAGCCGCCGGCGTTCAACGACGCCTGGTCAGCCGTCATCCTGGACGATTGCCACCTGTACACCCCGCTGCAGCAGCGCGCGGCCTTCAACTGGTTCGTCAATGCGCTGAGCACCGACGACGGCCAGCCGCGCTGGGTCGTCGCCGCTGGCAATGCGCCGCCTGCCGATCTGGCGCTTCGCGACGATCTGCGCTCTCGCCTGGGCTGGGGCCATGTGTTTGCCCTGCAGGCTTTGAGCGAGGCCGAGCGGCGTGCCGTGCTCCGGCGCGAAGCCGCAGCGCGCGGCGTCGTGCTGGGCGACGAGGTGATGGATTTCATGCTCAGGCGGTTTTCCCGCGACCTGGGCAGCCTCATGCAACTGCTGGGCCGTCTGGACGCCTATGCGCTGCTCACCCAGCGGGCCATCACCATACCGCTGATCAAAACCATGCTGGAGAATGAATGACCGTGTTGAAGAATGCAGACTGGGCCAGTGCGCCGGCTGGCGCGCAAGCCAGGTTGAAACTGGCCCTATTCGACCTGGACCATACCTTGATCCCGATGGATTCGGATTTCGAGTGGGGTGAATTCACGATTGCGCTGGGCTGGTGCGACGCCACCGAATTCAAGCGCCGCAATGCCGAGTTTTTTGCCCAGTACCGCGCCGGCACGCTGGACATTCACGACTATGTGCGCTTTGCCACGCAAGCCATCCGTCAGCAAGGCGCTATTAATTCAGGATCAGCTCATGCCCGGTTCATGAGCGAGATTATCGGAAAAGGCATTAAAAGCCAGGCGCTTGAACTGGTCGCCGGGCACCGGGCGGCCGGGGACACGCTGGTCATCGTGACGGCCTCCAACGAGTTCGTGACCCGGCCGATTGCCGACGCTTTTGGCGTGTCCGAACTGATCGCGGTCGAGCTGGCGCGTGATGCCCAGGGCGAACTGACCGGCGAAATCAGCGGCACGCCGTCGGCCCGCGAAGGCAAGGTCATTCGCATGGAACAATGGCTGGCCAGGCGCAGCCTGGCCTGGTGCGATGTGCACACGACGTTTTACACCGACTCCATGAACGACCTGGCGTTGCTCGAAAAGGTGACCGAGCCGGTCGCCACCAACCCCGAGCCGCATCTGCGGGCCCTGGCCAAAGAGCGCGGATGGCGCATACTCGATTTGTTTTAGGTATCAGCAACTGCGCCGGCCCGCCTTGCAGCACCGGCCGCTGTTCGCCCGTACCCGACAAGAAAACGGTCTGCATTTGAATGGCAGCGCCGTTCTGCTCAAAAAATTAAATTTCATGATCAAAAAATTCATAGACAAGCTGTTCGGAAAAACCGCCGGCATGCCCTCCGCCGCCATGCGCGTTGCCAAGTCGCCCTTCGGCAAGCGCCATGACATCGCGTTCAAGGACCATGGCATCGACGTCAAGCTGGTCGACGAGCGCGCGCTGGATGTGGTGCATGTCCTCAAGCAGGCAGGATTTGAGGCCTACATAGTCGGCGGCGCGGTGCGCGACCTGCTGGTCGGCCTGCGGCCGAAAGATTTTGATGTCGCCACCAACGCGACGCCCGAGCAGGTCAAGTCGCTGTTTCGCCGCGCCTTCATCATCGGCCGGCGCTTTCGCATCGTCCATGTGATTTACGGCCGGGGGCGCGAGCACGAGGTGATCGAGGTCTCTACCTTTCGCGCCCACCTGGACAACGCCCTGGCAGAGCAGGTGGGCGGCAACGAGCGCACCAGCAAAAGCGAGCTGGCCGGCATGAAGCATGCCGTGCACAGCTCGGGCCGGGTGCTGCGTGACAACGTCTGGGGGCCGATGGAGGAAGACGCGGCGCGGCGCGACTTCACCATCAACGCGATGTACTACGACCCTGAGACCCAGATCGTCGTGGATTACCACAATGGCATTGGCGACGCCGGGAAAAAGATCGTCCGCATGATCGGTGACCCGGCGCTGCGCTACCGGGAAGACCCGGTGCGCATCATTCGCGCCGTGCGTTTTGCTGCCAAGCTCAAAGCGCTGGGCTTTAAGTTTGACGCACAAACCGCAGCGCCCCTGAAGGAAATGTGCCGCCTGCTGGCCGACGTGCCGCAGTCGCGCCTGTTTGACGAAATGCTCAAGCTGCTGCAGACCGGCCATTCCCTGGCCAGCATCGCGCAGCTCAAGGAGCTCGGCCTGGGCACCGGCATCTACCCGCTGCTCGACGTGGTGGTCGACATGGCCGACGACCCGTTTCTCAAGCTGGCTTTGCAGGACACCGACCGCCGCGTTGGCGAGGGCAAGCCGGTCGCACCAAGCTTTTTGCTGTCTTGCGTGCTCTGGTCCGACGTGCGCCATGGCTGGGACCGGCGACTCAACCAGGGCGAGGCCGCCATGGCAGCCCTGCAAGATGCGATCGACGAGGCCTTCAACGCCAAGATCGGCGATGTCTCGGGACGCGGCAAGCTGGGCATCGACATGCGCGAGATCTGGACCATGCAGCCGCGTTTTGAAAAGCGCGTCGGCAATGCGCCGTACTCGCTGCTGGAGCAGCCGCGCTTTCGCGCCGGCTTTGACTTTTTGCGCCTGCGCGGCCAGATTGGCGAGATTGATCCGGCCCTGGGTGAATGGTGGGAACGGTTCAGCACGGCTTACGATGACGAGCGCCACGACATGATCGAGGCGATTCGCGAAACACAACAGAAAAAGCCGCAGGCGCCGCGCGTTCGGGTGAAGCGGGTTGATGCCGAGGCCAGCGGCCTGACCGGTACTGGACCGGCGGCTACTGACAGCCTGGAATTGCCCCTGCAAGAGGGCGACGCAGCGCCTGCCAAAAAGCGCCGCCGCCGCCGCAAGCCGGCCAGCCGCACCGCCGAAGGCCAGGAGGGCGGCAGCGAAGGGCCGTCCCCGGCCAGCGAATGACTGAGCGCCCGCAAGCCGCCACGCGCCAGGCCAAACCGGCAGACCACACAATCGACCAGGCGCTGCTGCGCGACCCGGTGACCGCCTGTGTCGCACTGGGCGCCAACCTTGGCGACACCGGGGCTGCGCTGCGCCAGGCGCTGCAGGCGCTTGACGGGCTGCCGCTGACCCGGGTTAGCGCGGTGTCGGGCATTTACCAGACTGCGCCAATGGCCAGCTGCGGCGGCCATGAAGCCGCCGCAATCGGCCCCGACTATTGCAATGCCGTGGCGTTGCTGACAACCGGCTTGGCTGCGCCGGCGCTGCTCGACCAGCTGCAAAGGCTGGAGCAACAGGCCGGTCGCGAACGGCCGTACCGCAACGCGCCGCGCACCCTGGACCTTGATTTACTGCTGTATGGCAGCGCGCGCATCGAATCGGCTCGCCTGTCGGTGCCTCATCCGCGCATGATGCAGCGCGCCTTTGTGCTGGTGCCGCTGGCTGAAATTGCGCCGGGCTGCGTCAGTGCCGAGGCACTGGCGGCTGTGCAGCACCAGCATGTCCGACGGCTTGGAGATTTGGCAATCTGCCAGGGCTAAGGCGCCAGGCGCTCGCGCAGCCAGTCGCCGCCTTCGTTTTCGGTTTGCAGCGTGTAGCGCAGGCGGTCATGCAGACGGCTTTTGCGACCCTGCCAGAACTCCCAGTTGTCCGGTACCAAGCGATACCCGCCCCAGTGCGGCGGGCGCGGCGGATTGAGCATGAACCGGGCGCCGTATTTGGCAGCATTGGCCACCAGCACGCCGCGGCCAGAGATCACCTCGCTTTGCGGGCTGGCCCAGGCGCCGATGCGCGAATCAAGCGGCCGGCTGTTGAAGTAGGCATCGCTTTCCTCGTCTGAAATTTTTTCAACCCGGCCTTCGATGCGCACCACGCGCTCGAGCTCGACCCAGTGAAACTGCAGCGCCGCATACGGGTTGCCAGCCAGCTCCTGGCCCTTGCGGCTGGCGTAGTTGGAATACCAGACGACGCCGCGCGCGTCCAGCCCCTTGATCAGCACCACCCGGGTTGATGGCCGCAGGTCGTTTGCCACGGTGGCCAATGTCATGGCATTCGGTTCGGGGACATTGGCGGCGATGGCTTCGGTGAGCCACTGGTCAAACTGCTTGAGCGGGTCGGCCTGCGAGGCATCTTCATTGAGCTCGGCACGCTCGTAGCTTTTGCGCAGGTCTGCAATGGCAAGGGATTGTTCTGACATTGTCAAATTATAGATTTACGCATGGGCATGGGCAGCGACGCACGGCCCTGACAGCTGACAAGATACCGGGCTTTACGCCACCGCTATTTTGGCGTTCGATGGCTGGGTGTTGCCTGAACCTGACATTCTTTGGGCTGGCAAGGCGTTTGGGCAGCAAAATATCTACAAATGTGCTTTCTACACATTTATACTTGATTTCACTATGTCCTTGTCCGACCACGACTCGTTTGCCAAATCAATCGACAGCTCGGCGCTGGCTGGTGAAAAGCAGTTGCTGCTCGAAGCGGTTGGCAATGTACTTTCACCGCTGGCGCAGCTTTGCCTGGCAAAAGGCATCACGATCCAGATGATCGAAGAACGTTTGCGCGAGGCCTTTGTCCGGGCTGCGCGACAGCTTCATGCCGATTTGCCACCGGGTCGCCTGACCAGCCGCATCAGTGCCACAACCGGGCTGACCCGCCGCGAAGTCACGCGGCTGGAAAATCAGTCGGCGCATGATCGCGAGCCGGCTCGCTCGCCAGTGACGCAAGTGTTCATGCGCTGGCTGGCCGATCCGGCGCTTACCGCTTCAGCTGGTCCGCCCAAGCCTCTGGCGCGCAGCGGTCCAGCGCCCAGTTTTGAGGCTCTGGCCCAATCTGTCACGCGTGACGTCCATCCGCGCACGCTGCTGGAAGAGTTGTGCCGGTTGCAACTAGCCCGGCACGACCTTGGCACCGACACGGTTCAATTGCTGCAGGAGGCCTTTGTGCCGCACGGCGACTGGGCGCGCATGGTCGGCTTTCTGGGTGACAACGTGGGCGACCATTTGCGCGCTGCGACAGCCAATGTGCTGGGCGATGGCGGCCAGGAACTAGAGCAGGCCATTTTTGCCGATGAGCTTTCTAGCCAGTCGCTGGCGCAGGCGCGCAGCCTGATGATGCAGCAATGGCGCAGCATGCTCGGCGAGATCACACCTCAGCTGGAAGCGCTGATTGCTGCCGACCGGCTTGATGGCCGCGCGCAGGACCACAGCTTGCGCATCGGCTTGTTCACCTGGTCCCAGGTCATGCCCAAAAATTTCCCGTCGCCCGTTCGTATCCATCAGAAAGAAGGTTTTCCATGAAATCCGTGCACATCACCCCTGCATCCCTCGGCATCACACGCCGCGAGGGCTTGCTATTGACCTTGTTGGGCAGCGCCATGGCGCTGGCAGGCTGCGGCGGCGGCAGCAGCGACAGCGCAAGCAGCCCGACCGGCGTGGGCAGTGTGGGCGGCGGCGGTACCGGCTCGTTGTCCGTAGGACCGATTTCGGGCATCGGCTCAATCATCTTGAATGGGGTCCGCTTCGACGATTCGCTGGCTCGGGTGCTGGAGCTGGACGACGATGGAGGCCCGCGGGACCGCAAGGAGTTGAAACTCGGCATGATGGTTCGCATCAAGGGCAAGGTAAAGGCGCGCAAAGACGATAAAACCGACGAGGCTGAAGAAATCATTTTTGGCAGCGATCTGCTGGGTCCGATCGATGGCGGCAGCATCAACGCGGCGGCACAAACCTTCAAAGTGTTCGGGCAAACCGTGCAGATCACGGCAACCACGGTTTTTGAAAATGACTTGACGTTTGCAGCATTGTCGGCAAACGACATCGTTGAGGTGTATGGCTTTGTTGATCCGGTTTCCAGCCTGATGACGGCCACGCGCATCGAGCGCAAGCTTTTGGCCAACGTCAAAGTTTTCAAGCTGCAAGGGAAAATCAGCAATCTGAACACCGCGACCTTCCAGATTGGCACGCTGGTGATTGGATTCTCGCCAAATGTCATCCTGCCGGCCGGGTTGAGCTTGTCCAGCGGTTTGCTGGTGCGTGTGCGTCTGGCCACCACGCCGGCAACCGGCACGCGCGCAGCGCTGCGCATCCGCCAGGTCGAGGTCGAAACCGAAGACCGCGACCAGGCCGAAGTCAAAGGCACCGTGACCGAGTTCACCTCCTCCGCCAAATTCAGTGTCAACGGGCTCCAGATAGATGCCAGCGGCATCAGCACCCTACCGGCGGGCCTCAAGTCCGGCGCGCGTGTCGAGGTGGAAGGCCGGCTCGTCAAGGGTGTGCTGGTGGCGAGAAAAGTCGAACTCGAAGATGAGCAGGACCAGCTCAAGTTCGAATTGCACGGCACGGTTTCCGGTCGGGCTGCGACCTCGGCGGACGTCACTTTCACCCTGACGTCCAGTGGCGGCGTTCCGGTCAAAGTCACCGTCGTGCTTGCCAATGTGCAGTTTGACAGTGGCCTGACTGCCGCCGGTTTGCGCGATGGTGTCAGGCTTGAAGTCAAGGGCGTGGCGTTTTCCGATGGCACCATCAAGGCGACGCGCATCAAACTCGATTAGCCTGCCTGAGCGCTGCTTCGCTTTGCAATTCATGACAAGGCGGGGTTTGCCGGGTGGCAGCCAGCGCTATTGGCCGCCCAGCTGCAGCAGCTTTGCCAGTGCCTGGTCGTCGATGCCCAGCAGGCGCAGCTTGTCGTAGGTAAGCCGGGCGTACTCGTGGGTGGTGCCATAACGGCCGCAGGCGCTGGAAAAAATCTGCCGGTAAGCGTCTTCGCTCAGCACGCCGGTGTGGCTGGGGC
>JACMQR010000201.1 GCA_014376885.1 Polaromonas sp. | reverse complement strand
GCAGACCTGGAGCCACCAGGTGTCCGCACTGGCCGCCGCCGGCTACCGCGCGGTGGCGCCCTTTCTGCGCGGCTACGCGCCGAGCGAGATTCCGCCGGATGGCTTTTACGACAAAGCCACGCTGGCCACGGATGTCGCCGCGCTGATCCGCGCCCTGGGCGGCGGCCAGCCGGCGTTCCTGGTCGGCCAGGACTAGGGCGCCATCATCGCGTATGCCGTGCTGGCGGCCTTTCCCGAGCTGGTCAGCCGCGCCGTCGTGATGGCGGTGCCGCATCCGGCGCAGGTGGCCAAAAGCATGCTCGACGCGCAGCACATCCAGCGCTCGTTTCACTGGTGGTTTTTCCAGCTGCCCGACCTGCCCGAAAAGGCGATCGTGGAAAACGATTTCGCCTTCATCGACTACCTGTGGCGCTACTGGACGTCCCCGGGCCATGAGGATGCGGCGCACCTGCGCCATGTCAAGGCCATGCTCGCCGAGCCCGGCGTGCTGGCCGCCACGCTGGGCTACTACCGGGCGATGCTCGACCCGAAAAAATGGGACCCGCGCCTGCACGCGGTGCGCCAGGCCATGGGCCGGCCGATTGCGGTGCCCACCCTGGCGCTGTGCGGCAGCGACGACCTTCGCGCCGAGCTGATGCGCGACCAGGCGCAATACTTTTGCGGCCAATACCGCTACCAGGAGGTCGCCGGTGCCGGCCATTTCCTGCACCGCGAAAAGCCAGAAGAGGTAACACGGCTCATGCTCGACTGGCTGGGCGCGCCGTAGGACTCGGGCGGGTTGCTTGCCCGCGCCATGCGCGGGCAAGCAAAAAGCAGCCGGCGACAAAAACCAGCCCCGCCGCCGGCCCTGAATTGGCCTGCCGCCCAGGTTGCGCATCAAATAGGGCGCATGTGCTTTCATCCAGGGCATCGGCAGCTATGCAAACCATAGCAAGCTCCGGCCACTCACACCCCGGGCGCCATCTGCAGCGTAATCGTCACCGGCCCGTCGTTGACCAGGTGGACCTGCATGTCGGCGGCGAACTGCCCGGTCTGGACCTGCGGGTGCGCGGCGCGCGCCAGCGCCACAAAGTGGTCATACAGCCGGCGGCCCTCTTCGGGCGGCGCCGCGCCGGTAAAGCTCGGCCGGTTGCCGCTTGAGGCATCGGCCGCCAGGGTGAACTGGCTGACGATCAGCAGGCCGCCGCAGCCGCCTTGAGCGTCGATGTCCTGCACGCTGCGGTTCATCTTGCCGGCGTCATCCGAAAAGATGCGCAGCTTGAGGATCTTGGTAAGCAGCCTGTCGGCCTGGGCGTCGGCATCGCCGCGTTCGGCGCACACCAGCACCAAGAGGCCCGGGCCGATCCGGCCGATGGTTTCGCCAGCCACCACGACATGGGCCTGGGCCACGCGCTGCAGCACAGCCTTCATGGTCAGCTCAGCGTGACCCGGGCGAACTTGCGCTTGCCGACCTGCACCACATAGGTTCCAGCCGCGAGCTTGAGCGCCTTGTCGCTCACCACGCCCGAATCGACGCGCACGCCGCCGCCGTCGATCAGCCGGCCCGCCTCGCTGCCCGAGGGTGCCAGGCCGGCGGCCTTGAGCAGGGCGCCAATGCCCAGGGGCGCGCCCGATAGCCGTACCTCGGCAATCTCGTCGGGCACGCCGCCCTGGCTGCGGTTGGCAAAGTCCTGCTCGGCGGCGTCAGCGGCCGCCGGCGAATGAAAGCGCGCGGTGATCTCCCGGGCCAGCGCCACCTTGGCGTCTTTCGGGTTGCGGCCGGCAGCGGTTTCGGCCCTGAGCGCGGCAATCTCCGCCTCGCTCCTGAACGACAGCAAGGTGTACCACTTCCACATCAGCCCGTCCGAGATCGACAGCACCTTGGCGAACATGCTGTTGGCGTGTTCGGAAATGCCGATGTAGTTGCCCTTGCTTTTCGACATTTTCTCGATGCCGTCCAGGCCTTCGAGCAGCGGCATGGTCAGCACGCACTGCGCCTCCTGGCCATATTCGGCCTGCAGGTGCCGGCCCATCAGCAAATTGAACTTCTGGTCGGTGCCGCCGAGTTCCAGGTCGCTTTTAAGCGCCACCGAGTCGTAGCCCTGCATCAGGGGGTACAAAAACTCATGCACGCTGATCGGCGTGCCGGCTTTGTAACGGTCGTGAAAATCATTGCGTTCCATCATGCGCGCCACGGTGTAGCGCGACGCCAGCGCGATCAGGCCGCGCGCGCCCAGTGGGTCGCACCATTCGCTGTTGTAGCGGATCTCGGTCCGGGCCGGGTCAAGCACCAGGCTGGCCTGGCGGTAATAGGTGTCGGCGTTCGCCTTGATCTGCTCGGGCGTGAGCGGCGGGCGCGTGCTGTTGCGGCCCGACGGGTCGCCAATCAGGCTGGTGAAGTCGCCGATCAGGAAAATCACCTGGTGGCCCAGGTCCTGGAGCTGGCGCATTTTGTTCAGCACCACCGTGTGGCCGAGGTGGATGTCGGGCGCAGTCGGGTCCAGCCCGAGCTTGATGCGCAGCGGCTGGCCGGTGGCTTCGCTGCGAGCCAGTTTTTTCAGCCATTCCGCCTGGGGAATCAGTTCCTCGCAGCCCCGCAGGGTGGTGGCCAGGGCCGCGCTGACGGCCGCCGACGGGCTGGGACTTGTAACGGACACTTGATTCATAAGGGTTTTTCTGGGGGCAGCTTGATGTCTGACAGATATAATTCAAATTTTCCTACACCGGACAGACATTTTAAAGGCGTCACTAGTGCCTGGCTGAAAAGCCATGATTTTCGCGTTCGACACCCCCTTCCCCGAGGAAAACAGTCGGTCGGGTGGTCGTTTTACCTTTTACTGCTGCTTGGCACGCGCTGGCGACTGGGCACTCTTTAGCTGGGACATTTCTTTTGCGCCTGCCCGTTGCCTCCCGCACGCCGTTGACTTTTTCCGGTCTTTTCTCAGCCCTTGCCGCCAGCCTGCGCCGCCATCCACGGCGCCTTACCACCGGCTTGGCAGTGCTGCTGCTCGGAACCGGCGTCACGGCCTTCGGCGTGGCACCATTGGCGCCTGATGCGGCTGACCTGCCGGTTCGCCAGGTGCTCGAAGCCATGCGGCCGCTGCCCGCCCAGTCGGTGCAGACCCAGCTTGCGGCGCTGGCCGACTTTCGCTACCAGCTGTTTCGCACCGAAAGCACCCGCAGCAGCGACACGGCGGCGTCGCTGCTCAAGCGCCTGAACCTCGACGATGCGGCGGCCGATGCCTTTTTGCGCAACGATGCGAATGCGCGGCTGATCTTAAGCGGCCAGGCCGGCAAAAGCGTCACCGTCGAAGCCAGCGAAAGCCAGCAACTGATCAAGCTCAGCATGCGCTGGCCGACCGACGATGAGCAGGTGTTTCAGCGGCTGGTCATCGAGCGCATGGGCGCTGCGGGCAGCAAGCTGTTCAGCTCGCGGATTGAAACCGCTCCCTACACCCGCTCGGCCCAGCTGGCCAGCGCCACGGTCCAGACCTCGCTGTTTGCGGCCATTGACAGCGCCGGCATTCCAGACGGGGTAGGCGTGCAGATTGCCGAAATCTTCTCGACAGACATCGACTTTCGCCGCGCCTTGCGCAAGGGCGACCGCTTCAACGTGGTCTATGAAACCCTGGAAGCCGATGGCGAAACCATGCGCACCGGCCGCGTCCTGTCGGCCGAGTTCGCCAATGACGGCAAAACCTTTCAGGCAATGTGGTTTCAGCCGCCGGGCCTGGACGCGGCGGGCGCGCCGCCCAAGGGCGGCTACTACACGCTCGATGGCCAGAGCCTGCGCCGGGCATTTTTAAGCGCGCCGGTGGAGTTTTCACGCATCAGCAGCGGCTTTGCCATGCGCTTTCACCCGGTGCTGCAAACCTGGCGCGCCCACAACGGCACCGACTTTGCCGCGCCTACCGGCACGCCGGCCCGAACCGTCGGTGACGGCAAGGTGGAATTTGCCGGTGTGCAAAATGGCTACGGCAATGTGGTGTTCATCAAGCACCGCAACAATTTCGAAACGGTCTACGCCCATTTGAGCAAGATCAATGTGCAGGAAGGCCAGACCGTCAGCCAGGGCCAGACCATCGGCCTGGTCGGCTCGACCGGCTGGGCCACCGGCCCGCACCTGCATTTCGAAGTGCGCCTGAACGGCGTGCAGCACGACCCGATGACCATTGCCAGGCAAAGCGATGTGACGCCGGTGCCGCTGGCGGCCCAGACGCAGTTCAAGCAGCTGGCCAATGGTTTTCGCAACCAGCTGCAGGCCGCCGCCACCATCCACCAGACACGGGCCGAGTAAGCGCCCGACCGCCGGCGCGGCTGCGGCAAAATAGCGGCATGCTGGACTGCTTCATCGGCCTGATGTCAGGCACCTCCCTGGACGGCGCCGATGGCGTGCTGGTCGATTTCTCTGGCCGTCAAATGCGCATCCTGGCTACGGCCAGTGAGCCGTTTTCGGCCAGCTTTCGGGCCGAGCTGCTGGCGCTCAATGCGCCTTCGTCCAACGAACTTCACCGCGCCGCGCTGGCCGGCAACGCGCTGGCAGCCGTCTATGCCCAGGTGGTCGCCGGCCTGATCCGACAGGCCGGCGCTTTGGGAGTCACCGCCCGCCAGGTCCGGGCGATTGGCGCGCATGGGCAAACCGTCAGGCACCAGCCGGGACGCACATCGGCAGAACCCGCCGGCGTGGGCTACACCCTTCAGCTCAACGCTCCGGCATTGCTGGCCGAGCTCACCGGCATTGATGTGGTGGCCGATTTTCGCAGTCGCGATGTCGCTGCAGGCGGCCAGGGCGCGCCGCTGGTGCCGGCCTTTCACCAGGGCGTTTTCGGCCGCGCTGGTGAAGCCGTGGCGGTGCTCAACCTGGGCGGAATCTCCAACCTCAGCTTGCTGCCCGGCGCCGGCTCGCAGCTGCCGGTGCGCGGCTTTGACTGCGGCCCGGGCAATGCCTTGATGGACGCTTGGTGCCTGCAGCACACCGGCCAGCCGTTCGATGCGGGCGGCGCCTGGGCCAAAAGCGGCCGGCTGATTCCGGCGCTGCTGGCCAGCTTGCTCGATGAGCCCTACTTTTCATTGCCCCTGCCGAAAAGCACCGGGCGCGATCTGTTCAGCCTGGCATGGCTGGCTGAAAAGCTCCGCCCGTTTGCCGGCGAGCGCGCCGAGGACATTCAAAATACATTGACCGAATTGACGGTTCGCGCTTGTGCGGCTGGCCTTGGCAGCCATGGCAAGGAAAGCACAGAACTGATTGTCTGCGGGGGAGGCGCTTTGAATATTTACCTTCTCCAGCGCCTGCAAACGGCACTGCCCGGCCTGCGCCTCAGCACTTCCGAGGCGCATGGCATGGCGCCGCTGCAGGTCGAGGCCGCCGCCTTTGCCTGGCTGGCACGCCAGATGCTCGACCGCCAGCCGGGAAACCTGCCCGGCGTGACCGGCGCGGCCGGGTTGCGCGTGCTGGGCGCTCTTTACCCGGCCTGAGGCAGGCCGATATTGACCGGCCACGAAAAAGCCGCCCTGAGGCGACCCGATCGTGGCGACAAGGCAGCCAGCCCGCCGCGCTACACCGAAAAGCTTGAACCGCAGCCGCACGAGCTGCTGGCATTCGGGTTCTTGATCACGAACTGCGCGCCTTCCAGGTCGTCCTTGTAGTCGATCTCGGCACCCACCAGATACTGGTAGCTCATCGCGTCGATCAGCAGGGACACGCCATTTTTCGT
>JACMQR010000200.1 GCA_014376885.1 Polaromonas sp. | reverse complement strand
CCATCAGCGGTTCGCCGGCGTTGTTTTTCAAACCTTCCAGCGTTTCGGCGATCGCCTTGGGCTGGCCCGGCAGGTTCAGGATCAGGCATTGGCCGCGAACCACCGCCACCTGGCGCGACAAAATCGCCGTGGGCACGAAGGTCAGGCCGATCTGGCGCATCTGCTCGCCAAAGCCGGGCATGAGTTTGTGCGCCACGGCCAGCGTGGCTTCGGGCGTCACATCGCGCAGCGCCGGGCCGGTGCCGCCGGTGGTCAGCACCAGGCAGCAGCCGGCATCCACCAGCTCGATTAGCGCAGCGCTGATGCCGGCCTGCTCGTCCGGAATCAGCCGCTCGTCGAAGGTGATCGGGTTGTGCAGGGCGCGACTCAGCCAGTCCTTCAGGGCCGGCAGTCCTTGGTCGACATACACGCCGCCAGACGCACGGTCGCTGACCGACACGATGCCGATCCGCACCGCCTCAAACGGCGCGTTCATGCGGTGCTTTCCTGGGCCATCGCCTGCTTGACCAGCTGGAAAATCTCGCGGTAGGACTTGCCGTGGCGCGGCGCCTCGCCGGGGATCTCGGGCTTGGCAATGTCTTTTCTCGCCTGGCGGATGAGCGCGCGCAGCTGCTGCGCGTCGGTGGCGGGGTAGATGCTCAGCCAGTCGCCCAGGGCCTCGTCAGCGGCAATCAGCTTGTCGCGCCACTGCTCGGCCAGATGCAGCGCCAGCGTCAGGTCGGCCGAGCCGTTGGCCTGCTCGTCGATGGCCGCGCGGATCGGCTCGGCATCGAGCGGCCGCATCAGCTTGCCGATGAACTGCATCTGGCGCCGGCGGCCTTCGAAATTGGTGATGCGCCGGGCCTGGGCCAGGGCGTCGAGCAGCTTTTCAGGCAGGTCCAGGCGCGCCATCAGGTCGGCGCGCAGGGTCAGCAGGGCTTCGCCCAGGGCCTGCTTTTCACCGGCCTCGGCCTTGAGCTGCGTCTTGCTGGGCGGCCCCACCTCTTCGAGGGCAATTTCTTCGGGTTTCACGAACCGGCCGTTGGACCAGTAGCCTTTGATGGCCTTGGGAGTCTGTTTGTTCATAGCAGTCAGTATCATAGCCACCCATATGACCCAACAATCCACCGCCCGCTCACCCCGCACCACGCCCCGCCCCGCATCGCGCGTCAAAACCAGCCAGCCCGAAGCCGGTTTCAGCTACCACCGCGACTTTTTCGAGGACCTGGTCGACACGGCGCTCCAGCATGCCAAAAAGCTCGGCGCCAGCGATGCGGCCGCCGAGGCATCGGAGGGCTGCGGCCTGTCGGTCAGCGTGCGCAAGGGCGAGCTGGAGTCGGTCGAGCGCAATCGCGACAAATCGCTCGGCATCACGGTGTATGTCGGCAAAAAGCGCGGCAACGCCTCGACCAGCGATTTTTCCAAGGCGGCGATCCAGCAGACGGTCAAGGCGGCCTACGACATTGCCAGTTTCACGGCCGAAGACGACACCTCGGGCCTGCCCGACGAGCAGGACATCGCCCACGAACACCGGGCACTGGATTTGTTTCATCCCTGGGCGATCACGTCCGAGCAAGCGGCCGTGCTGGCCCTGCAATGCGAGGCGGCGGCCCTGAGCACGTCGCGCCTGATCACCAACAGCGAAGGCGCCGGCGTATCGGCCCAGCAAAGCCACTTTTTCAGTGCCCACACCAAAGGCTTTCGCGGCGGCTATGCCAGCTCGCGCCACTCCCTGTCGGTCGCGCCGATTGCCGGCAAGGGCAAGCACATGCAGCGCGATGCCTGGTACAGCTCGATGCGCGACGCCAGCGATCTGGCCTGTCCCGAGGCAGTCGGCCGCTATGCCGCCGAACGGGCTCTGGCCCGCCTGAAAGGGCGCAAAATCCCGACCATCGAATGCCCGGTGCTGTTTGAGTCGCCCCTGGCCGCCGGCCTGCTGGGCGGCTTTGTGCAGGCGGTCAGCGGCGGCGCGCTGTACCGCAAAAGCACCTTTCTGGCGAACAGCCTGGGCAAGCTGGCATTTCCAAAGCACATCGACATCAGCGAAGACCCGTTCGTGTTCAAAGGCAAGGGAAGCGCGCCGTTCGACGACGAGGGCGTCAAGACCAGCGCCCGGCAGGTGGTCGAGGCCGGCCGGGTCGCGGGCTACTTTTTGAGCACCTACTCGGCGCGCAAGCTCGGCATGCGCACGACCGGCAATGCGGGCGGCTCGCACAATTTGCTGCTGACCAGCAAAAAAACCAAGGCTGGCGACGACCTCGACGCCATGCTGCGCAAGCTGGGCACCGGCCTGTTCGTGACCGAGCTGATGGGGCAGG
The DNA here is from genome assembly GCA_014376885.1 of Polaromonas sp. GTDB lineage: Bacteria > Pseudomonadota > Gammaproteobacteria > Burkholderiales > Burkholderiaceae_C > Polaromonas. Next base: position 470 of record JACMQR010000200.1, on the reverse strand, counting down.
GGGTCAACTATGTCACCGGCGACTACTCGCGCGGCGCATCCGGCTTCTGGGTGGAAAACGGTGAAATTGCGTATCCGGTGGAGGAAATCACGATAGCCGGCAACCTGCGCGACATGCTGCTGGGCATCCAGGCGGTCGGCGCCGACACCTACAACTACGGCGCCAAAACCGTCGGCTCGATCCTGGTCAACCGGATGAAAGTGGCTGGCAGCTGAGCCCGGCGCCCAGCCCGGCGCGTCAACCGGGAGTTGGCCTTCGGGAAACGAATAAGTTACAAATGTTATGACTTTTCCGCCACATCTGTAAAAAATCTGTATTTTTTGCTGCCAAATCCTTCTGCCGGGCTGTCCTTGTTTACAGGAAGCCTCAGGCGGCGGTAAAAAATATAAGCTCCGCTCCGCACACGTGTGCGAATTTCAGGAGACGGATTTGACGGTAAAACACCTGCTGGCGACCAGCATTGCTACCCT
>JACMQR010000199.1 GCA_014376885.1 Polaromonas sp. | reverse complement strand
GAGCGCATTTTTTCGCCGCTGCCCTTGGCAATGCGTTCTTGCTTGGCGTGAATGTTGGCGTACAGGCCGGGCTTTGTCTTTCGGATCGGCATGGCAGGCTCCTTTGGGTAGGTGGCAAAAAACGACTTTTGACGGCGCAATGTTGGCCACAAACTTGCCAACCGTCAGCACACGGCGCTCTTGTCGGGGTCAGCTGCGACTGCGCGGGTCGTTGTTGATATGGCGTTCGACCTCCTGGCGCAGCCCGTCCAGCTCGCTGCGCAGCTGGCGGCGCTCATGCTGCGTCACCACGCCATCCGACTTGAAAAAAGCCTCGTGGCGCGCAATTTCACGCTCCCGGCTTTTCAGCCTGCGTGCTTCGCGCTGGCTGATCAGACCCAGGCGCACCCCTTCGTCAATGCGCTGGCTGATCGGCTGGGCCGGGCTGTCGATGCCTGGCGCGCTGCCGGCAGCCGGGGGCGGCATATCGCGGCGGGCCATCAGGCGCTGGACATCGGCACTGAGCGCGCTCAGCTCGGCGCGCAGCTGCTGGCGCTCCTGCGCGGTAGCGTTGCCGTTGGCTTTGTACTGGGTTTCACGCAGCAAAATGTCGCGGTCGTGCCGGATCAGCATCTGCGCCTCGGCCGGCGTGATCAACCCCGAAGCCAGGCCAGCCTGAATTCGCGCGCCGATGGCCGGCTGCGCCTGGTCGGTGCGGGGGGTGTCTGTGCCCTGCGCCAGCGCCGGCCCGGCGAACAAGGCCGACAGCAGCAGCGAAAGGGTGAGGATTTTTGATTTCATCAGGTTCTTAAAAAAACAGACAGTCGGGACGGGAGCACAAAAAACCGTTTTCCTGGACCGCCCAAAGCTGGGTGCTGCCGCAGCGCTGTGCAGGCAATCCCCAACACGGCACAGAGCAACACCTGCCCAGCCAACATTATTTACGCCGGCCCGCCATTGTGAACCTGCCCGTCCCTGACCCGATTTAAACCTCAACAGCTTGCCGGCTGTTCAAAAAATCCCTGCAGGCGCCGAACCATGCGCTTTAGCTGGCCGCACCGGCCCCGCTCTTGCAACAGCGGCAGACATCAAAATGCAGCAGCCGCGGGTTCAGCTGCTGTTGGTCCACATGCGGGATAGTGTGTTATCGCTATTTTTTCAATAGCAGACTACTGTTACGCAAATTGCGGGTGTGCCATGTTTAACCCATCGACCAGCCGCCCAGGCCGGCAGCCAGCAGCCCCAGGTCTGGGCGGTGGTGCTGGCGGCGACCGGCACCAGCAAGAGCTTCACCTTCAAGGCGATCAACCCCGGCCTGTTGGTGTACCACTGCGCCACGCCGATGGTGGCCCAGCATATTTCCAACGGCATGCACGGCATGATCCTGGTCGAGCCCGAAGGCGGCCTGCCAGGGTGGACCGCGAGTTCTATGCGATGCAGGACGAGCTGTACACGGCCCAGTCGCTCGTCACGCCGGGCGAAATCGAGTTCCCGCTCGAAAAGCTGCTTAAAGAGCAGCCCGAGCACATGATGTTCAACGGCACCGTGGACGCGCTGACCAAGACGCACCGCGTGCAAGCCAAGGTCGGCGAAACCGTGTGCATCTTCTTCGGCGTCGGCGGGCCCACGCCACGTCGAGCTTTCATGTGGTCGGCGAAGTGTTCGACCGACCCACAGCATGGCCGACCTGACCTCGCCGCCGCTCAGGAACATACAGACCATCAGCGTGCCGCCCGGTGGCGCGTCGATGGTCGAGTTCAAGCTCGAAGTACCGGGCCGCTAGATCCTGGTGGACCATGCGCTGTCGCAGCTGGAAAAGGGCCTGGCCGGCTTTCTGTACGTGACTGGCGCCGACAACCCGGCGGTGTTCCACACCTCTGAAAAGGTGGGCCCCAATTCAGGCCGCTGAACCCTGGCAACATTCGCCCGCCGGAGCGCATGCTCAAAAGGCTGCAAGTCCCTGTCGGCCTGGGTTTGCCCGGGCCGGCCCGCGTCAGTCCGAAATGCCCAGAATCACACTCGATGCCTTGAAAATTCCGGTGGCAGCGCCGCCGACCGCCAGCCCCAGCACAACTGCGCTTTCGTGGGTGATGATCGCGGCGAGCGAGCCGCCCCCGGGCAACCCGATGACCACCTCGGTGTTCACCACGCCGGGCTGAAGCCGGGAAATGATGCCGCTCAGCTGGTTGCGCGCCGAAAACTTCGCCCCTGCCGCGTTGGCCACCACGATGACCGAGGACGACTTGACCAGGGCGAACACATCGGCCTGCAGACATAAACCCAGCGCCTGTGTGCTCTCACAGGTGATGATGGCCACCACCCTTTGCCCGCCGGCGACCGTGACTTCAACCTCGTCATTGACCGCACCGCGCCGCAGCGCCGTGACCTGGCCTGAAAAATGGTTGCGCGCGCTGGTCTTCATGTGCATTTTCCTGATCAGCAAGAAATCATCGGCAATGCCCCGGGACTGGCTGCTGAGCTGGTCGACAAATCGGCGGTGCTCAAGCTCGATCAGCTGGAAATTACTCACCAGCTGCCGGCCGCGTGGCGTCAGCCGGGTGCCGCCGCCGCCCTTGCCGCCGCTCAGCCGCTCGACGAGCGGCTCGCCCGCCAGATTGTTCATGGTGTCCACCGCATCCCAGGCCGCCTTGTAACTCATTTTGATGGCCTTGGCGGCCTGCGTGATCGAGCCGCACTGGCCAATGCTGGCCAGCAGGGCAATGCGCCCAGGACCGCCGAAGTTTGCGCCGCCGACCGTCATCCACACCGCGCCGCGCAGCGCGATGCCTGAGTCGTTTGCCTGCATGTCGCGCCTTTCATTCACTGCTCAAGCCTCTTGCCCTGCACCACGGCGCCGTCCTGCAATTGCAGCACCTGCTCGCCGAACAACCGGACATCTTCCGGGTCATGGGTGACCAGGATCATCGGCACCTGCAGCCGCCGCTGCAGCGCATCGAGCTCGGCGCGCATCCGGATGCGCAGCGCCGGGTCGAGCGCGGCAAACGGCTCGTCGAGCAGCAGGGCGCGCGGCCGCACCACCAGGGCCCGCGCCAGGGCAACCCGCTGGCGCTGGCCGCCGGACAGCTCATCGGGAAACTGCTGCGCCACGGCGGTCAGCTGAAAAATTTCCAGCCAGTGGTCCACGGTAGCCTGCCGGGCATGCGCTGGCGGATTGAGCCAGCCGCGCGCCAGGCCAAAGCCAATGTTCTGGCGCACGTTCAGGTGCGGAAACAGGGCGTAGTCCTGAAACAGATAGGCCAGCCCGCGCGCCTGCGGCTTCAGGTCGACGCCGGCTTTCGCATCGAACAGCAGGCCACTGCCCACCCGGACATGGCCGCTGTCGGGCCTGACCAGGCCGGCAATTGCTTTGAGCAGCTGGCTTTTGCCCGAGCCCGACGGCCCGGTGATCACATTGCGCTGGCTGCCGGTTTGCCACTGCACCTCCAGGCAAAAGGCGCGTCGGCCCGAGCGCAGGGTTTTGCGGATGTCAACGTCAAACTGCATCGGCCAGCCCGGCTAGCGGTTCATCACGCGGCCCGGTGCCAGCCAGCCCGCCGTCAGCAGGGCCGCCACACACACCGCCGAGGTCACCAGCACCAAGGTGTTGGCCACGTCGTCCTGCCCCGCCTGCACCGCCTCGTACACCGCGATCGACAGCGTCTGGGTCTGGCCGGCTATGCTGCCCGCCACCATCAAGGTGGCGCCAAACTCCCCCAGCGCCCGGGCAAAGGCCAGCAGGATGCCAGCCAGGATGCCGCGCCAAGCCAGGGGCAGGGTCACCCGGAAGAAAATGCCGGCCTCGCCCGTGCCCAGCACCCGCGCTGCCTGCTCGAGCTGGCCGTCGACCGCCTCGAACGCGGCCCGCGCCGGCTTGAACACCAGCGGGAACGCCACGATAGACGCGGCAATCACCGCCGCCTGCCAGGTGAAGATCAGGTTGATGCCAAAGCTGTCGTGCAGCCAGCCGCCCAGCCAGCTGCGCCGGCCCAGAAGCACCAGCAGGTAGTAACCCAGCACCGTTGGCGGCATCACCATGGGCAGCGTGAGCAGCGTGTCGAGCAGGTCGCGCCCCGGAAAACGAAGCCGCGCCAGCGCAAAGCCGACACCGATGCCCAGTACGCCGTTGATGGCCGTGGCAAGGCCCGCGACCTTGAGCGATAAAAAAAGTGCCGTCCATGCCGGGTCCATGCCGATTCACTGCCGGAGTGGTGACGGCGTCAAGGCGGTAAAAAACCGTGCCGGGCAAAGACCGCCTGTGCGCCGGGCAAAGCCAGAAAGTCAATGAAGCGCCGTGCCTGCTCGCCGTGCAGGCTGCCCGCCGTTCTTGCAACCGGGTAGCGAATCGGCGTGTCCAGCGGGACCTGAGCAACCAGCCGCACCTGCTCTGGCATCAGGGCGGCGTCGGTGGCATAGACAAAACCTGCATCGACCTCGCCCCGGGCCACGTAGTCGAGCGACTGGCGCACATTCTGGGTGTGGATGACCCGGGCTTGCAGCACCGGCCACAGCCGGGCGGCTTGCAGCGCTTCCCGGGCATAGCGCCCTGCCGGAACGCTGGCCGGGTTGCCGACGGCAATGCGCCTGACGCCCGGCTGCGCCAGGTCCTGCAGCTGCCCGATGCTGAGCTTGCTGTCGCCGGGAACGATCAGCACCAAGCGATTGCCCACGAAATCGCGCCGCTCGCCGGGCGCCACCAGGCCCTGCTGCTGCGCCAGATCCATGGTTTCCTGGTCGGCCGAGGCCAACACGTCCACCGGCGCGCCTTTGGCCAGCTGCTGCAGCAAGGCGCCGGATGCGCCGAAATTCAATGCAATCTTGACCTCCGGATGGCGTGCTTCATAGGCCTGCACGATTTCCCTGAATGCCTGGCTCAGGCTGGACGCCGCTGACACGGTCAGGTCGGCGCCCGGCGCAAGGCCAGCGGCCACTGTCAGGGCCGCCCCCGCCGCCAGCCGCTTAAACCGGGTGAACTGCATTATTTTCTGCCAAGATTTGAATGAAACCGTAATATACATTCATACATCACGCTAACCGCACACCGAGCGGGCAGGGTCTGCCCCAGGCCGT
>JACMQR010000198.1 GCA_014376885.1 Polaromonas sp. | reverse complement strand
CTGGACGCAGGTGATTGCCCGGTGGGTCCAGAAGCTGCTGCCCGCGCTCGACAAGGGCAGCGCCGGCGGCCGGCACCACCACCTGGACCCGTCGGCCCTGGCCACGCCCTCGCTGGCCATTTCCTGCGCGGTGCGCGAAGCGCTGCACCAGGCCGACGTGGTCGAAACCATGCTGCGCGGCATGCTCGACGTCATCAAAAAAGACGACCGGCTGCTGGCCGAGCGCCTGCGCAAGATGGACGACACGGTGGACGCGCTGTATTCGTCGATCAAGTACTACCTGACGAAAATTTCGCTTGAAGCGCTGGACGAGCAGGAAAGCCGGCGCTGGACCGACATCATCAGCTTCACCATCAACATGGAGCAGATTGGCGACATCATCGAGCGCGTGCTGATCGACATCGAGGACAAGAAGATCAAGCACGGACGCCAGTTCTCGGACGCCGGCATGGCCGAGATCACCGAGCTGCACCAGCGCCTGCGCGACAACCTGCGCCTGGGCATGAGCGTGTTCTTGAACGGCAACGTGCGCGATGCGCAAAAGCTGCTCGAAGAAAAAGCGCGCTTTCGCGACCTGGAGCGTGCCTACGCCACCAGCCACCTGGGCCGGCTGTCGGCCAACACACTGCAAAGCCAGGAAACCAGCTCGCTGCACATCGACCTGATCAGCGACCTCAAACGCATCAACTCGCACATTTGCTCGATCGCCTACCCGATCCTGGACTCGGCCGGCGCGCTGGCGCCCAGCCGGCTGCGCACGCCGGCCCTGCCCGACCCGGTCTGACGCCGGCAGGCAGGCATCCTGGATGCTACTTTATCAATAGCTAATAATGCCCGCCGGTAAAGCGCCAAGCAGCTGTTCAGCCCATTTTTCAACCGAATTGGCAGGCTTTCCCTGCAACGCTGGCCGATTAACGCGGCATCAGGCCTTTTTCAGCAGCCCGTCGAGCCGGTGGTCCCAGCCGGCGCCGGGCAGCACCTGCGCCAGGGCCGCGTCGTCCAGCCCCAGGCTGGCGCGCAGCACCTGCGCCAGCACCGCCCGGTAGTCGTGGTGCGCGGGCAGGTCGCGGCCTTCATTAAGGTTGCCGCGCGCCAGGCCGGTCCAGTCGCCATGCCAGCGACCGCCGTTGACGCGGTTGCCGATCAGCCACATGGCATTGCCGAACCCATGGTCGGTGCCGCGGGTGCCGTTTTCTGCGCTGGTGCGGCCAAACTCGCTCAACACCACGATGACATCGCCAGGCCGGGAGAAATCCTGCCGCAGCTGCGCCAGGCCGCGCCCGAGGTTGCCCAAGTTGTTGGCCAGCGGGCCGGTCGCCGCGCCCTGGTTGGCATGGGTGTCCCAGCCGCCGGCCGACAAAAAACCGAGCCGCAGGCGGCGGTCATTGCGCATCAGGATGCCCAGGTGCTGCGCGTCGAGCTGCAGGCCCACCGGGTCGGCCGCGCCGTTGCTGGCGGCCAGCATTTGCGCGGAGCGCATCTGCACATCAGCTGGCAGGTTGCGCTCGCTGCCAGCGGCCATTTTTTCTGCGCCCAGCGCCTGCGCGCTTTGCAGCCGGCTGCCAGCGCCCTGGCGGAAGGCTTCGCCCAGGCGGTCGTTGCCGGCGTACAGGTCCAGCAGGGCGCGCCGGGTGGCCTCGCTGGCCAGCACCCCGGTG
>JACMQR010000197.1 GCA_014376885.1 Polaromonas sp. | reverse complement strand
CGACGTGCCGGGCGGCGTGAATGCCGGACAGGGCGTGCATGTCGGACCGAACCCGGCAGCGCGCGACAAGGCGCATGCCCGGCTGCTCGAAGTGCTTCAAGACGCCATGAAGTAAGGTGTTTTGTTGGCTGTGGGCCGCGCCCGGCAGCATGAAGTCGCCATGCTTGACGACCGATTAAATCGCCGCCCAAAACACGGCAAACCACTGATCCGGGTCGGTCCAGTGCCTGATCTGCCTGAATCCGGCTTTTTCAAGCAACACCGTCATGGACTCGGTGGTGTACTTGTACGAGCTTTCCGTGTGAATCCGCTCGCCTTTGAAAAATTGGCGCGCATGGCCGGGCCAGCGCACCGTCAGGTCGCTCAAGGCTTCGAGGTGCATCTCGATGCGTGACTGCCCGGCATTGAACAGCGCCACATGCCGCCACTGCCGCACGTCGAAATCCGCCGCCAGCAAGCCGTTGACATTGCGCAGCAGGTTCTTGTTGAAGGCCGCTGTAACCCCCAGGGCATCGTCGTAAGCCGCTTCGAGTGTGGCCGGGTCCTTGACCAGGTCAATTCCAAGCAGCAAGCCCCGGGCCTTACCCTGGGCCGGATCTGCCATGCGCCGCAGGAACTCAAGCGCCTGTGCGGGCTGGAAATTGCCCAGGCTGGAGCCCGGGTAGAAGTAGACCCGCTGGTCTGGCTGCACCTCGCCGGGCAGCACCAGGCCGGCTGAAAAATCCATGCCAACCGCCACGATGTCGAGCATCGGAAAGCCGTTTTGTACCTGGCCGGCCGCATCCCTTAAAAAGTCTGCCGAGATGTCGACCGGCACATACTGGCGCGGCTTGATCACCGGCATCAGCGACAGCGCCTTGGCGCAGTTGCCGGCACCCAGGTCGATCAGGCACGGCCGGCCGAGCCCCTGGTCGGCCAGCGCGCCTGCAATCTGCCCGGCAGCGGCCTGGAAAATGCCGGCTTCGGTGCGGGTGGGGTAGTACTCGTCAAGCGCTGTGATGGCTTCAAAAATACGGGAGCCCAGGGCGTTGTAAAAAAACTTTGGCGACGCACTGGCCATCTTTGCCATCAGCCCGTCGGTCAGTTCCTGAACAGCGCCATCAGCCCGGCTGTCCGGCCCGGTACGGCCGCACCGGTTGATAAAGCGGGGCGCTGGCGCACTCGGCGCGGTTGGCGCGGCCGGCGGACGGCCCGAGAGTGGGTCGGAAAGTTTCAAGGGGTCCTTGGCGGTGGGTGGATCGGTGCCTGATATGGGAGCGTTTTTACCATGGCCCCCAAAGGTCCGCATCGTTTGCGCGCATTGGCTGCCCGGTTGGCAAAGGCGCGGTCTGGTGCGTCTGGAAAAGGGGTGGCTCAGGCGGCATAATCTGCAAAGCACGCCTTTTTAACCAAACCAGGCGTTAAAACGAAGTCTTTTCCAGACCAAGGCGCCCGCTTTTTGCATCAGTTCAGAAATCTCCCGAAGCCTTGCCGGCTTGCACAACCAGTCGGGCCGCACACCGGTGCGCATCGACCCACTTGAAAGTGGATAAGATAATTCCATGTCCCGTTACAACACTCCTTTTGAAATTCATGTCCACGGCGAGGTGCCACTGCGTGCCGATGTCAGCTTTGAGCAATTGCAGGAGGCGCTGCGCCCCTTGTGGAAATACGCCGGCTCGAAATCCCTGGCAGCGGGAGCCGCCAGCGTCTACGAGGAAGAGCCCGGCATCCGGTTCGAAGCCGACAAGCACCTGCTGCAGATTTGCTGGACGGTTCCCGGCGCCGACGACTTTCGCCAGTCGCTCGACGAAATGTGCATGGGTCTGAATGACCTGGCCGAGATCGGCGCGCCGATCGAGTTCACTTTTTACGATGCCGACTTTGACGAGGAAGACGAGGATGGCGGCGAAGGCGATGAAGCCCGTGATGACTTCGTGATCTATTTTGTCGGACCGACGCCGGCCGCGATCATGCAGGTCCAGCGCGATTTGCTGGTTCAGG
>JACMQR010000196.1 GCA_014376885.1 Polaromonas sp. | reverse complement strand
TTCCGCGCCGATGCGGGCGCCGCGCAGCTGATGGGCCGCAGGCAGCCGATGATGAATGCGCTGGCCCGCCTGGGCGGCATGCAGCCCGGCGAGCTGCCCAAGGCCGTGGAAGCCATGGGCATCACCGGCGGCATGGGCCAGTTGTTTGCCACCCATCCGCCGATCGAGGAGCGCATCGCAGCATTGCAAAACGCGCCGGGCTGAACGAACGCGGCCCGGACTGATCAGACGGCCGGCTCGATGCCGGCTTTTTTCAAGCCGCCGGGCCGGTGCCTGCCGGCGGCTCGCCAGCCGCACTGTCGGCCGCAGCATCGGCTGCTTTCTCGGCTGGCTCACCAGCTGCTGTTTCGGCTGCAGCGTCTGGCAGCGCCGGGCTTTCCGGCGCGCTGGCCAGCGCGGCGGCCTGCGCCGCCTGGTCGGCGCGCGCCCGCTCCAGCGTGCGGCCCACCTCGGCCGGGTCCAGGCCGTACATCTCGGCGAATTCGGCAATCGCCTTGCCGCTGGCTTCAAACATCCTGAGCAGCGCATCGCGTTTGGCGGCCTGCGCGGCCAGCTCGGCAAAGGCGTCGTCAAGCAAGGCGGTTGCCACCTCGTCCTGCTGGCGAATGCACAGCAGGTAGTCGGTCCGGCCCAGGCCGGACGCCTCAATCGCCCCGATCAGCTGCGCCTGCGCAAAAGGCCGCAAATCCTGGTTCGAGCGCGCCTGGCGGCGTCGAAACACCTCCATGACCGCGTGGTGGACATGCTCCGGGGCAACCGGCTCGACCGCCTCGCCCTGCAGGTTGTGGCGCGCATGGCCGGCGGCCACGCTTTCCAGGTAGCGGGTGGAGCGGGCATGCAGACCCAGCGCAATCTTCAGCTCATCGCGTTTGAACACCTCCGGGTGCAGCGCTAGCAGGTCCTGGAACACGCCGAGCTTGAGCGGCAAAAACTGCGTGCCGAACATCTTCGGGTACAGCGCGAACAGGTGCTGGAGCACCGGATGGACTTCGCGCGGTGGCCGCGCCGGGGCGGCAGGCTTGGCCTGCGCCCGACTGCGCCCGCCTTGCCGGCCCTGGCGCTGGCGCTGGCCCGTCGTGTTGGCCTCAGCAGGCGCGGGTGAGGCATCGGTTGGAGCCGGTGTGGATAGGATTTCGTTCATGGATGGCTTTTGTCAGAAAGTGGTTTGAGCGGTACTGCGGCGCTGCTCATGGAAATGGCACGCCGGTTTTCTGGCGTTGCGGTGTGAAACCGTGAGGCCGAAGTATCCCCTATCCGCTGCCCCGGCGGGTTCAGGCGGCTGCAGTGCGCAACGCAGCCGCGCCCTGCAGCACGCTGCGCGCCACGGCTTCGGCGACCTTGATGCCGTCGACGCCGGCCGACAAGATGCCGCCGGCGTAACTCGCGCCTTCGCCGGCCGGGTACAGGCCGCGCACGTTCAGGCTTTGCAGGTCCTCGCCCCGGCTGATCTTGATGGGCGAGGAGGTGCGCGTTTCCACGCCGGTCAGCACCGCGTCGTGGAGGTCGAACCCCTTGATTTTCCGGCCAAAGGCGGGCAGGGCCTCGCGCATCGCCTCGATTGCATAGCCGGGCAGCGCGCTGGACAGGTCGCCAATCGCCACGCCCGGCGTGTACGACGGCATGACGCTGCCCAGGCCGGTGGACGGCCGCCCGGCCACAAAGTCGCCCACCAGCTGGCCGGGCGCTTCGTAGTTGCTGCCGCCCAGGGTGAACGCATGGGATTCGAGCTGGCGCTGCAGCTCGATGCCCGCCAAGGGACTGCCGGGATAGTCGCGCGGGTCGATGCCGACGACGATGCCGGCATTGGCATTGCGCTCGTTGCGCGAGTACTGGCTCATGCCGTTGGTCGCCACCCGGCCGACCTCTGACGTGGCGGCCACCACCGTGCCGCCCGGGCACATGCAAAAGCTGTACACCGAGCGGCCATTGCGGGCATGGTGCACCAGCTTGTATTCGGCTGCGCCGAGCGCGGTGTGGCCGGCATGGCGGCCCCAGCGGGCGCGGTCGATCAGGCCCTGCGGATGCTCGATGCGAAAGCCGATGGAAAACGGCTTGGCCTCGATGTGCACGCCGCGCGCGTGCAGCATTTCAAAGGTGTCGCGCGCGCTGTGCCCCAGCGCCAGCACCACCTGGTCGGCGCGCAAGCCGTAGCTCTGGCCGGTGGCCTGGTCGAGCACCGTGAGCTCGCGAATGTGTTGGCTGCCGGGGCTGCCCTCGATCAGCACATCGGTCACGCGCTGCTGAAAGCGGATTTCGCCGCCCAGGGCGATGATTTGCTCGCGCAGGTTCTCGACCACCTTGACCAGCTTGAAGGTGCCGATGTGCGGATGCGCCTCGAACAAGATGTCGGCCGGCGCGCCGGCCTTGACGAACTCGTTCATCACCTTGCGGCCCAGGTGGCGCGGGTCCTTGATCTGGCTGTACAGCTTGCCGTCCGAAAACGTGCCGGCACCGCCTTCACCGAACTGCACATTCGACTCGGGGTTCAGCACCTTTTTGCGCCACAGGCCCCAGGTGTCCTTGGTGCGCTCGCGCACGGTCTTGCCGCGCTCCAGCACGATGGGCTTGAAACCCATTTGCGCCAGCACCAGTGCGGCAAACAAGCCGCACGGGCCAAAGCCGACGACCACCGGGCGGAGCAGCAGGTGCCTTGGTGCCGTGCCCACCGCGCGGTAGGCCATGTCGGGCGTGGCAAAAATGTGCGGATTGCCGGCATGGCGGGCGAGCAGCGCGGTTTCGAGCGCGGCGCTGGCCAGCGCCGCATCGACGATGTAGACCTGCATGATCTCGGCCTTGCGCGCGTCAAAGCTGCGTTTGAAAACCGTGAAACCCGCCAGGTCCGCCGGCGCGATGCCCAGCGTGTCGAGAAGGGCCGCGGGCAGCGCGTCGTCGGCGTGCGCGAGCGGAAGCTTGATTTCAGTCAGTCTGAGCATGGATGGTCCGGTTCGTGGCTTGTGGTTATCAAGCAGAACCCGAGATTTTAAAGGCGCTTGGGCTGCGCCTGCCGCGACCCGCCCAAAGCGGGCGGAATGCGCGCAGGGCCGTCAGGCCGGAAACAAGCCCTCGACCGACAGGTAGCGCTCGCCGGTGTCGTAGTTGAAACCCAGCACCCGGGCGCCGGCCGGCAGTTCGGGCAGCTTTTGCGCGATGGCGGCCAGCGTCGCGCCCGAAGAAATGCCAACGAGCATACCTTCCTCGCTGGCCGAGCGGCGCGCCATGTCGCGCGCCGGTTCGGCCTCGACCTGGATCACGCCGTCGAGCACGCTGACATCCAGGTTCTTCGGAATGAAGCCCGCGCCGATGCCCTGGAGCGGATGCGGCGCCGGCGCGCCACCGGAAATCACCGGCGAAGCCGCCGGCTCGACGGCGTACACCAACAGCTTCGGCCAGACTGCCTTGAGCACCCGGGCGCAGCCGGTCAGGTGGCCGCCGGTGCCGACGCCGGTGATCAGGGCGTCCAGCCCTTCGGGAAAGTCGGCCAGGATTTCCTGCGCGGTGGTTTGCACATGGATGGCGGTGTTGGCCGGGTTGTCGAACTGCTGCGGCATCCAGCTGCCGGGCGTGGCGCTCACCAGTTCGGTGGCGCGGGCAATCGCCGCCTTCATGCCGCCGGCGCGCGGCGTCAAATCAAAGCTCGCGCCGTAGGCCAGCATCAGGCGGCGGCGCTCGACGCTCATGCTGTCGGGCATGACCAGCACCAGTTTGTAGCCCCTGACGGCGGCAACCATCGCCAGGCCGATGCCGGTGTTGCCCGAGGTCGGCTCGATGATCGTGCCGCCGGGCTGCAGGGCGCCGGACTGCTCGGCCGCCTCGACCATGGCCAGGGCGATGCGGTCCTTGATCGAGCCGCCCGGGTTGCTGCGCTCGGACTTGATCCACACCTGGGCGTCGGGTCCAAACAGGCGGCGGATCCGGATGTGCGGCGTGTTGCCAATGGTGGCAAGGATGCTGTCGGCTTTCATGGGTTTTCCTTTTTTGTGGTCAGCAGGCAAAAACCGATTGTGGCGCACTGCCATAATCAAGGGGTGAAGCCTGCCAGACCGCCGCTGGTGCATAGCTGAAAAGCCGACGCGAAAGCATCGGGTCGAAAGATCGCACTGGAGGAACGTCCGGACTGCACAGGACAGCGTAGGAGGTAACACCTCTCCACCGTGAGGTGAGGATCAGAGCAACAGAGACGAGCCGGTTAAGTCCGGGTGAAACGGGCAATCTCTACGCGCAGCAACACCAAATAGGCCAGCCCAGGAGGGCGGCGGTTCGCCGCTGTTTTCTTGACTTGTGGTTCCGCAAGCCGTGCTGGCGGGTAGGTGGCACCGAGCCGGGCAGGCGACTCCCGGCCCAGATTAATGGCGGTCACACGGGCAACCGAAAGGAAGCCCGGCGCACAAAATCCGGCTTATCGGCAGGCTTCACACTTTTATTTCTTGACCCTGGCCGCTGGCGCTCAGCGGCTGCCCAGCAGCGAGCGGCCCAGGGCGAACACCGAATTGGGTGCGCTGCTGAACACGGGCTTGGCTTTGGGCGCGGCATACACCCCGCGCTTGGCCGCCCGCGGCTCAACTTTCACGCCCTTGGCGCGCTGCTCGCTGGCCAGGTGGCGCAGGCTGATTGACTGCATGTGCTCGACCATCCGCACATTGAGCGCAGCCCACAATTCCTGCGTCATCCAGGCGCCCGGGCCTTCGTGCTCCTCGGCAAAGGCCTGCCCGCTCTTGCCCGGCTTGCGCGGATGGGCTTCGATGGCGCCAATGATGTCGGCCACCGAAATACTTTGCGTGGCCCGGCCCAGCGAATAACCGCCGCCCGGACCCCGGGTGCTTTCGACCAGCCCGCTCTGGCGCAGCCGGCTGAACAGCTGCTCCAGGTAGGACACCGAAATCTTGTGGCGCATGCCGATGTCGGCCAGCGACACCGGGCCGGCATTGCCTTGAAGAGCGATGTCGATCATGGCGGTCACCGCAAAACGGCTTTTTGTACTCAGGCGCATTAAATTTCTCCCTTCGCTGTCAAAAATGATGTGATGAATGAACTATAAAAAAGTTTTTTGTTCGTGTAAATTCGTATTTAAAACGATTTAATTTCGAAAAATACGAACTGTTTGAATGTTTTGCAAAATGTTTAAAACCGCCTGACAGGAGCCTCTTCGTGAATTTCAAGCACCTCTACTATTTTTGGGTAACCGCTCGGGCGGGCGGCATTGTGCGCGCCGGCGAGCAGCTGCACACCACGCCGCAGACGCTGTCCGGCCAGATCAAGCTGCTCGAAGCGCGGCTGGGCAGGCAGCTGTTTCGCAAGCGCGGGCGCCAGCTCGAGCTGACCGACGAAGGCCGGCTGGCCCTGGGCTATGCCGACCAGATATTTGCCCTCGGGGCTGAAATGGAAACCGCCCTGCGCCATGCCAGCGATGAGCGCCGGGCGCTGGACTTTCGGGTCGGGGTGGCCGATTCGGTGGCCAAGTCGGTGGTCTACCGGCTGCTTGAGCCGGCGCTGTCGATCGGCGAGCCGGTGCGCCTGATCTGCAGCGAAGGCAAGTTTCCCGATTTGCTGGCCCAGCTGGCCTTGCACCGGCTTGACCTGGTGATGGCCGATGAGCCGATGTCTGGCCGGCTCAGCATCAAGGCCTTCAACCATCCCCTGGGCAGCACGCCAATGAGTTTTTACTGCACCCCGGCGCTCAAGGCGTCGCTCAAGGGCGACTTTCCGCAGTGCCTGGACGAAGCGCCGATGCTGATCCAGAGCGCCTCGTCGTCGGTGCGCAAGCAGCTCGACAGCTGGCTGACCCAGCATGGCATTCACCCGCGCATCATTGGCGAATTCGACGACGGGGCGCTGATGAAGGCCTTTGGGCGCGAAGGGCGCGGCATTTTCATGTCGGCCAGCATGCTCGACGCCGAAACCGTCGAGCAGTATGGCGTCGATGTCATCGGCCGGACCGACGAGATGGTCGAGGACTTCTTTGCGGTCACGGTCGAGCGGCGCATCAAGCACCCCTGCGTGGCCGCCATCACCGAGTCGGCCCGCGGCCAGCTGCTTTACGGCCCGGTCCGCAAAAGCGGCTAGAGCGCCGGCTGCCTCAGGCGTTATTTAGAAGCAGCTGCCGCGGGCGCGGACGCCGTGCCGGCGGCTGGCGCCGCGCCAAAATATTGGGCGTAGATCTTGGCATAGGTGCCGTCGTCCTTGATGCCGGCCAGGCCCTGGTTGATCTTGGCCAGCAGTTCGGTGTTGCCTTTCTTGACCGCGATGCCGTACTGCTCGGAGGCAAAGCTGGTGTCGGCGATGGTCTTGAACTTGGACGCCGGGTTGTTGTTCACGTAGTGAACCACCACGCCGTTGTCGGCCACCACCGCATCGACGCCGCCGCCTTCCATTTCCTTCAGCGCCAGCGGCGTTGTCTCGAAACGCTTGACGTTCGGGCTGTCCTTGCCCTGCAGCTTGGTGATGACCTCGTCGCCGGTGGTGCCGTTTTGCACGCCGACCTTGAGTTTTTTCAGGTCGTCGAACTTGGCGATCTTCGAGTCGCTTTTCACCGCGATCAGCTGCTGGGCGTCGAAATACGGGGTGGAAAAGTCCAGCGTCTGCTGGCGCTCGGGCGTGATGGTGATGCTTGACACCAGCAGGTCGCGGTCGCCCTGCGCGACCGAGTTGAAGATGCCTTCCCACGGCGTGTTCAGGAACTTGACCTCGATGCCGGCTTTCTGTGCGGCGGCCTTGACCACGTCGATGTCAAAGCCGACGATCTCGCCCTTTTCGTTTTGCGACTCGAACGGCGCGTAAGCCGCGTCGGTGCCCACGACATACACCTTGGCGACGGCGACCACCGGCGCTGCCGCGGGTGCCGTTGCGACGGGCGCTGCCGGCTCTTTCTTGCCGCAGGCCGCCAGCACCAGGCCGGCCAGCACCAGGGCGGTTGTTTGAAGAAAATGTCGCGTTGTGATCGTGGCCATGGGGCATCCTGTCTGGGTTGGGGAAGGTCGCGCCGTCAGCCAGAAACGCCGGCTGCCAGAAGACCGGTCAAAAGTATAAAGCCCGCCACGCCGGCAGGTGCCGCGCCGGCCCGAATCAGGCCGCTTCGGGGCCGGGCTTGAGGCGGTTGATCCGTTCGGCATGCGCCTGCAGCGAGCGCCGGGCCATCGGCCACAGGCGCGCATCGGTGTCGGCGTAGGCCAGCGCCACCCAGTCGTCGAGCGAGCCGCCCGGCCGGGCCTGCATCGCAGCGGCCACCCTGGCTTCGCGCGCCAGGCGGTGCGCCTTGAGCTGGGCGATGGCCTGCGGCGCGTCGTGCAGCACATGGCCATGGGCCGGCAGGATGAAGTCGATCTCGTGCGCGTCGCAGGCCGCGCTCAGGCGGTCGAGCGAGTCGAGGTAGGCGGTCATGCAGCCGTCGGGCGGGTTGACGATGGTGGTGCTGCCGTTCAGGATGTGGTCGCCGGAAAACAGCAGGCCGTCCTCGACCAGCAACAGGCAGACATGGTTGGCCGCGTGGCCGGGCGTGAAAATAACAGCCAAAGTGTGCTGTTGTGCTTGATAGCTAAGCCTGAGCAGCTCCTGATTAAATAGCGGCCGGTCGGGTGTGAACTGCGAGTCGGCGCGCGCTGTGGCGGCAGACGGCAGGCCCAGCACCGGCGGGCGCCGGGCGCACAGCGCCTGCAGCGGCCGGGCGCCGGGCGAATGGTCGGGATGCGAATGGGTGCAGACAATCGCCTGGATGCGCCCGCCGGTGGCCTCGAACAGCCGCCCGATGTGGCCGGCATCGTCTGGCCCCGGGTCGATGACGATGTAGCCGGTGTCCGCCGTGCCCACGAGGTAGCTGTTGGTGCCGGGCCCGGTCATGACGCCCGGGTTCGGCGCGGTCAGGCGCAGGACGTTTTTCAACAGCGGCACGGCCCGCTCGCACTGCCAGTCGAGCGCATGCACCCGCTGGCCGTCCGGGCTGGTCA
>JACMQR010000027.1 GCA_014376885.1 Polaromonas sp. | reverse complement strand
GGATGACGAAGGCCTGGAGTCGATCGAGGAGCCGGTGCTTGCCGACGATCTGCAAGGCTGCGCCCGCATTGCCGCAGCCCTCACCACGCCAATCCAGATCGCCGAGAACTTTCACGGCGCCTCTGAGCTGCGCGCGGCGATTGCCGTACGCGCTTCGGACCTGGTCATGCCGGATGTGCAGTTCATCCACGGGGTTATCGACTGGCTCGAAGCGTCGGCGCTGTCGCAGGCGGCGGGGCTGCCCCTGTCGTCGCACACGTTTGTCGAAGCCAGCGCGCAGCTGCTGTGCGCCACGCCAACGGCGCACTGGATCGAGGTGCTCGACGCCGCCGGCGGGCTGCGCCAGGCGCCGCTGCAAATAAAGCGCGGAATGCTGCTGCCCAGGGACACCCCGGGCATTGGCCTGGCGTGGCGCGAGGACCAGGTCTTCCGGCACCGGGCGTAAACCACTCGATTTGCAGCTTTGCGGGCGCGCCCTGATTGATATTCTTCAGTAAAAAAGCGTCATTGTGCTTGTCTGGTATAGATAGTTTGCTATCAAAATAGATAAACTGCCGTAGTGGCCGTAAAAGTGCGCTACGCCTTGCGAGACAATGCGCTGACCGGTTGCCTGAAACCGGCCAACCCTTCAGCCAAAAAGAACCGAATGCGTTTTCTTCATACCGCAGACCTGCATATCGACAGCCCGTTACGCGGGCTCAGCCGGTATGAAGGCGCGCCGCTGGAGCGCTTGCGCGGCGCCACCCGCCGCGCCCTGGAGCGGCTGGTCGACCTGGCGCTGGACGAGCGGGTCGATTTTTTGCTGATTGCCGGCGACCTGTATGACCGGGACTGGCAGGATTTTCATACCGGCCTGTTTGTGCGGGCGCAAATGGTGCGCCTGGGCCGGGCCGGCATTGCGGTGTTCATCGTCCAGGGCAACCACGATGCGCGCGGCGTGATCACCCGGCAGATTCCCTGGCCCGACAATGTCACGGTGTTTTCCAGCCGCTCGGCCCACACCGTTTGCCTGGACGCGCTGGGCGTGGCCATCCACGGCCACAGTTTTCCCGACCGGGAGGTGCCCGAAGACCTGGTTCCCGGCTTTCCACCGGCCGTGCCCGGCTATTTCAACATCGGCCTGCTGCACACCAGCCTGACAGGCATCGGCGGGCACGACACCTACGCCCCCACCACGCTGCACAACCTCAGATCCCGGGGCTATGACTACTGGGCGCTGGGGCACATCCACGTCCGGCAGGTGGTCTGCGAGCAGCCCCGGGTGGTGTTTCCGGGAAATCTGCAGGGCCGCCACGCCAGGGAAACCGGCCCCAAGGGATGCGAGCTGGTGACAGTGGAAGGCGGCTTGACGACGGCCCGCTTCATGCCGCTGGCCGTGGTGTGCTGGCACCAGGTGGTGATTGATCTGCAGCCGGTCAAGACCCTGGACGAACTTCCCGGCCTGGTGACGCAGGCGCTGCAGCTCGCTGTCCATCAGGCCGGCGACCCGTTGCATGCCGTCCGGGTCATCCTGTCCGGCGAAACCGGCCTGCACGCCCTGGAAGCCCGCCAGCCTGGAACCCTGGCCGCTGCGGTGCAGGCCGCCGCCCAGGACGTCACCGGCATGGAGGTGTGGATCGAGCAGGTCAGGCTCGACATTCGCTCGCCTCTGAACCGCTCGCGCCTCGGGCTGGGCAACGACGCCCTGGGCGAGCTGGTGCGCTGGGTCGATGTGCTGGCAAGCGACGAGGCGGCGCTGAACGCGTTTTGCCGCCATGCGCTTGCCGATGTGCTCGGCAAGATGCCTGCCGATGTGCAGGCGGCGCTCGCCTACGAGACCGCCGGCCTGGGCACTGACGTTCCCCGGCTTGACGATGGGCCGGCGCTGCTGGCGCTGCTCCAGGATGCCGAAGCCACTTTGCTGGCCCGCTTGATTTCCAGCGAAGCGGCGTCATGAAAATCCGCACCTTGTTCCTGAAGGCCTTTGG
>JACMQR010000195.1 GCA_014376885.1 Polaromonas sp. | reverse complement strand
CTCCGCTGAGGTTAATTTGTTGGTGAATTGACCGTCTGTCCCGCAACCGGCCAGCCGATCGCCACAGTCCCGCAGCAGCCATCCGGCAGGCTCAAGGCCATCTCCTGGCAGCTGGCCAGCAGATTGGCCAGGGCTGGCGTCCATTCGGTCAGCGCGCGACGGCAGCATTTCAGTCCGGCCTCGTGGCGGGTCCATGCGCGGGCAAAGGCAGCAGGGCGGCCAGCGGGCACGGTGCGGTGCAGCAGGGCTGCCTGGACCGGCCCCAGGTAGTCCAGCGCCACCTGCGCCCAGTCAGGCATATCGCTGGCAAGCCCGTCGACCGCCATCACATCCACGCCCACGGCAAACCAGTTGCTGACCGCCGCCACGCTCAGGCCAGGCATGTGGCTGACCGACAGGCGCAATTGCGAGCCCGGAAAATTGAGCGCAACCGCCTGGCCGGGCTGGGAGACCAGCGCCAGTGCTGCCGCTGGCTGGTCAAGGAACTGCCCGAGCAGCTGACGCAACGCGTCACGAACAAGCTGTCTGGCCAGCTGCCGGTCATGGGGCACAGGCGTTGCAATGCCAATGACCGCCAGGCCCGATCCCGAGCCAAGGGCCCTGACCGCCAGCGCCCTTTGCTGCGGCCAGGCGTGGACCGCCACGGTCGCTGGCGCGGCGCGCATGTCAGTGCCGGGCTGGCGCTGCCGGGCATCCTTTCCAGCTCGATGCCGGGGGAATGAACTCGCCCTTCATTACCAGAGTCAGGGCGCCGAGCTGGGCATCGTCTGCCACCACCGCGCTATAAAGAACCGCGCTGCGCGGCCCCATGTAAACGCGCTTGCCGATGGTGACATGGTCAACCTTCATCACCCGGTCTTCAAACAGGTGGGTCTGCGGGCACGCCAGGCCATTGAGCTCGCTAAAGTCGCCAATGCTGACGCAGTCGAATTCGGTCATGTCGGTGGTGTCCAGGTAAACGCCCCGGCCGATGCGGCAGCCCAGGCAGTTCAGCGCCACTGGCAGCCAGGGCGTACCGCGCAGGTAGCGCAGAAAGTTTGGCACGGCAATGCCTTCGTACAAATTGGTCACGCCCTCGGACAGCCAGACGAACGGAGTCCACATCGGCACGCTGCATTTGCGGTAGCGCCCCATCATTGACCATTTGATGGCGGCAATGAAAATGAAAGTGCCCACCCCATAGAAAAGACCCGCGCCGGTGAGGTACAGCACAACGCTGCCCCATTGGCCCGCGTCGGCCAGCGGCATGGTGTTCAGCACCACCGTGTAGCCCACGGAGGTCACGATGGCATGCGGCGCGACGATGCGAAAGGCCTCGATCAGGCCGCGCGCCAGGCGCCGAAAAAGCGACGGCCGGTAGGTCAGATGCTCAGGAAATCCGCTGGTCTGCTCGCGGGCCGGCAGGTTGATCGGCGGCGAGCCGAGCCAGGTGTCGCCGCTGTTCATCTGGTCGTTGGCCGGCGCGCTGGAATGCACGCCGATCAGCACATTTTCCGGGAGCGTGGTGCCGTCGGGAATGTACGCGCCGTTGCCCACGAAGCTGCGCCGGGAAATCACCGTCGGCTGCATGGACATCCAGCCGCCGTCGATGCTTTCGTCGCCCAGCATGACCGCATCGGCAATGAAGGTCTCATCGCCCAGGGTGAGCATGTCGGGCACCAGCCCGAGGGCCGAGGAAATCTCGGCATCGCGCCCGACCTTGGCGCCCAGCAGCCGGTACCACAGCGGCGCATACACCGTGGCGTACACGCCGTGCAGCACCGCCAGGCTGGACTCCTGGATCTGGCTGACCAGCCATTTGGCGCAGTACAGGTTGCTGTGCACCGGCCAGCTGCCCGGCTTGAGGCGCGGCAGCACGCTCCAGCGGATGCCGGCCGACAGCAGCACGGTGCAGACAATCAGCAGCCCGGTGGCCGGAAAGGCCAGCACAAAATACTTGGCCAGCTGAAACGCCAGTCCGCTGTTGTTCAGCGCGCTCAAGCCTTCGCTGTCGTCGATCCAGTCGATCAGGATGAAGCTGGGAAACACCGGCAGGAAAAACAAGGTGGTGATGAGCAGGGCGCCGAGCACAAAGTAGCTGCCTTCGAGCAGGCTGCGCCGCCGCGAAACCACCGGCCGCGCGGGCCGGCCGGCCCGCTCGAATGCACCGATGTCCAGGGCCGGCGAGCCTTTCCAGATGCGCCCGGCCGGCAGCGCCTGGCCGTCGCTCAGGGCCGACTGGCCTTCGAGATGGCCGAAGGCGCCGATGCGGGTGTTGCCTTCCAGAACCGCATAGGAGCCGACGCCGGCTTCGCGCTCCAGGCTGATCGCGCCCAGGCGCAGCTGGCCGTGCTCGACCCGGGCGTTTTCAAAGTTGACGGCATTGCCAATGCTCACGCCGTCGCCGAGGCTAAGCAGCTCCGGCGCGCGCAGAGTGATCGAGCCGATGGTGACATCGCGCCCCACCTTGGCACCCAGTGCCCGCAGCCACCAGGCATACATCGACGAGCCGCTGAGCAGATAGGTTGGCGCTGCTTCGACCAGCCGGTCGGCCAGCCACCAGCGGTAGTACACCCAGCCCCACAGCGGGTAGCGTCCGGCCTTCAAGCGCCCGGCAATCAGCCACTTACCGGCAATGGCCACCGCAAACTCCATCAGCGTGGACAGCAAAAACGCGCCGACCGCCGCCGCGATGGCCAGGGTGATCGAGTCTCCCGGGTCACCGGTGAAGAAATGGTAGGTGAAAAACGGCGCCATCCACTGGGCCATGTGCAGCGCCACCAAAAACGGCACGACCGCCGCCTGCGCCGCGCCGCAGGTCCAGCGCTTGAGGCGCGACGGCGGTGCCCAGGCGGTGTCGACCGGCTGGCTGGCTTCAGGTGCCTGGCCCAGCACCTCGGCAATGCGGCCGACCCGTCGGTTTTCATAGATCGCATGCACCGTGATGTGGGCAAAGCGCGGGTCGGCTCGCAGCGCCGAGGCAAGCCGGGCCGCAAACAGCGAATGGCCGCCCAGGTCGGAGAAAAAGTCGGCGCTGCGAACGATCGGCTGGCCGG
Source organism: Polaromonas sp. (assembly GCA_014376885.1). Classification (GTDB taxonomy): domain Bacteria; phylum Pseudomonadota; class Gammaproteobacteria; order Burkholderiales; family Burkholderiaceae_C; genus Polaromonas. Next base: position 10,574 of record JACMQR010000195.1, on the reverse strand, counting down.
GAAACAGTTTTGCCAAGGCGGCGAACAAAACTTCTTCCGCCGGCGTTTGCGCCAGGTCCGAAGCGCCCGACTCGCCGGTGGCCGCCCGCAGCGCGCGCGCCTTGAGGGCATTGCGGTCGATCTTGCCGGAGGTCAGGCGCGGCATGGCGTCCAGCGGCTCGAAGTAGCCGGGCACCATATAGCCGGGAAGGCTGGCCGTCAGGGCGGCCCGCAGCGCGCTGGCTGAGCCGGCAACGCCGCTCTCCAGCACCAAAAAAGCGATCAGCTGGTCGATTCCCTGCTCCTGGCGCAGCACGACGGCCGCCGTGCCAACGCCGGGCTGGCGGGTCAACGCGGCTTCGATTTCGCCGAGTTCGACCCGAAACCCACGAATCTTGACCTGGTCGTCGGTGCGCCCAAGGCACTGAACGCGGCCGTCGGCATCGATCCGGGCCAGGTCGCCGGTGCGGTACAGGCGCTCGTCATGGGCGTGGCTGCGCCAGGGGTTGGGCAGGAATTTTTCTGCCGTCAGTTCGGGCCGGCCCAGGTAGCCGGCCGCCACGCCGGGGCCGGTGATGCACAGCTCGCCAATCTCGCCGCGCGCCAGCAACTGCAGGCCACTTTCGAGTGCCGGGTTGATCACCATCAGCCGGTAATTGGGCAGCGGCCGGCCGATGGTCACCGGCTCGCCGGCGTGCAACTCGGCCAGGCTGGCCGAGACCGTGGCTTCGGTCGGGCCGTAGGTGTTGAACAGCTGCCTGCCGGGGCTGGCCCAGCGCGCCACCAGCGCTTCTGGGCACATCTCGCCGCCCAGGTTGATCAGGCGCAGGCCGGGCACATCCGAGCCGAACAGGGCCAGCAGCGTTGGCACTGCGTGCAGCACGGTGAGCCGGTTGTCAATCAACGCCCGGGGCAGCGCTTCCGGGTCGGACGCCACGTTCTTCGGGGCCAGCCACAGCGTGGCGCCGGCCAGGTAACTGATCCAGATCTCCTCGAACGACATGTCAAAGGCGACGGAAAAACCCTGGTACACCCGGTCGGTTTCCCGCACGCCCAGCAGGGCGTTTTCGCTGCGCAGAAAGTGGCAGATGCTGGCCTGGGTGATTTCAATGCCCTTGGGCTTGCCGGTCGATCCCGAGGTATAGATGACGTATGCCGGATGCGCTGGCAGCAAGCCCTGCCGGCGAAGCGGCTCGGGCGCGCAAACCAGCAGCGCTTCGGCGGTCCAGACGCGGGCGCCGTGGCCTATGTCAACGCCCACCAGGCGCGGTGTAAATTCCTCGCAGCTGACCACGCCCAGCGCGCCAGCGTCGTTCAGGCAAACGGCGATCCGCTCGACCGGCGTGTCTGCATCAAACGGCAGCCAGGCGCCGCCGGCCTTGGCAATGCCCGCCTGCATGACCAGCAGGTCGATGCCGCGCGGCAGCCACAGGCCGATGATGTGCCCGGGGCGCACGCCGGCCGCGATCAGGTGCGACGCCACCTGGTCCGCCTGCTCGCTCAGCGCCTGGTAGGTCAGCTGCCGCTCGGCGAAGATCAGCGCCACCTGCTGCGGAATCCGGGCGGCGGTGGCTTCGAGAATATCAGCCAGCACTTCGGCGCGTACCAAGTCGGGCCTGATCGGCCCGGACAAGATGTCCGGATGCTCGGCAGGCCCGGACGGGTCGCTGGCCAGCAGGTGCAGTGGGTTCAGTAGACCGGCGACGGGAAAAGGAATCATAAAAAGCATGTGCCCAAAAGGAACCCAACAGCCGGGCTGTTCCCAATTATCCGTTAGGACCATCCGACGGCCCTGTAAAGTGTTGGAAACCTGCTACTAAAAAAATAGCAAATCTCGCTCGCTGTGCGGCCCGGCTGGCGGGCCTGGCTACTTCAGTGGAATGACCGTTCCGGCCGGCACCGGCACGGCAGTGACGCTGTTTTGCGGCGAGCCTTCGATCACCCGGTCTGAATAGGTGAGGTAGACCAGGGTGTTTCGCTTGGCATCGACCATGCGCACCACCCGCAGTTTTTTGAAGACCAGCGAAATCCGCTCGCTGAACATTTCCTCCTGCCGGTCCAGCGGCTTGCCGCCGACAAAGCTGATGGCGCCGGTCTGGCGGCAGGCAATCGATGCCTCGGCCTTGTCTTCGGCCAGGCCTAGAGCACCCTTGACGCCGCCGGTCTTGGCGCGCGACACATAGCAGGTCACGCCGGCGACTTTCGGGTCGTCATAGGCGTCGACCACGATCTTGTGGTCCGGGCCGATGAACTTGAAAACGGTATCGACCGCGCCGATTTCCTCAGCGCCGGAGGGCGCGCAGCCGCCCAAGAGCAGGGCGGCGGCCAGGGCGCAGTGGCCCAAGGGGCCGAAGCGGCGAAACGAGGGCGCGCTGACGGTTTGCATGTGGTTTCCTTGAAGATGCGGCTGAAAGGGGGGCGGCGCGGGCCCATGAGGCACCCGCGCCGGCACTGCCGATTATCCGGTGCGGACAGTTTGCCAGCGGCTGGTCGGGGTGGCCGGCAATGTGATGGCGCCGGGTATCGGGCACCGTTTCATGGGTCGCCGGTCAAAATCTCCGGGCCGGGCCGGGCCGGGCCGGGCCCGCGCCGGTATTACAGTAGTTCAATGACCACCGTCCCCCTACCGGACCCATCGGCCGATATAGCGTCGGCGCGCAGCGACATTCGGCTGATCGGCCTGGTCGGCATCGCGCACATGACCAGCCATTTTAGCCAGCTGCTGCTCGCGCCGCTGTTTCCCTGGCTCAAGGACGCGTTCGAGGTCAGCTATGCGCGGCTCGGGTTGCTGATGAGCATCTTTTTTGTGGTGTCCTGCGCGGTGCAGGCGCTGTCGGGCTTTTGGGTGGACCGTTTCGGCCCGCGGCCAATCCTGTTTGGCGGCCTGGGCAACGGCGTGTTCCATCCGGCTGACTACACGCTGCTCAACCGCAAGGTCAGCGCTGCCTGGCTAGGCCATGCCTATAGCGTGCACGGCATCACCGGCAGCCTGGGCTGGGCGCTGGCGCCGGCGCTGGTGGTGTCCCTGACGCTGGCTTTTTCCTGGCGCATTGCGCTGGCGGCAGCCGGCGTGCTGGTGTTCGCGGTGCTGTTCGGGCTGCTGCTGCAGCGGGACCATCTGGCGCTCAGGCCCGCCGCGCCGGCGCCGGACGTCAAGGCCGCGGGCGGCGACCTGGATTTCCTGAAGATTCCCGCCGTGTGGATGTGCTTTGCATTTTTCTTCTGGAATGCCATCGTGCTCAGCGTGGTGCAGGCATTTGCGCCGGAAGCGGCGCGCCAGCTGCACGGCATGGACCTGAGCCTGGTGGCGGTGTGCCTGACGGTGTACATGGCCTGCGCGGCCGGGAGCATGGTGCTGGGGGGCTTTCTGGCGGCCGATCTGTCGCGCTGCGAGCGCATCGTAGGCGCCGGTTTTGGCGCGGCGGCGCTGATGGCCCTGGTGCTGGGCCTGGTGCTGGCCCTGGGCAGCCCGCCGCCCTGGATGGTGCCGGTGCTGTTTGGCCTGATGGGGTTTGCCTCGGGCATGGCCGGGCCGTCGCGCGACCTGCTGGTCAAGCGGTCAACGCCCGAAAACGCGTCGGGCCGGGTGTATGGCGTGGTGTATGCCGGTCTGGACATCGGCCAGGCGGTGTCGCCGCTGGTCTTCGGCGCGCTGATGGACCATGGGCAGTACCGGGGCGTGCTGCTGGGCCTGGCGCTCACGCAAGGCGTGCTGGTTGCCAGCGCCTTCAACGTGTGCCGGGTGCGCCGCGGCGCGCCGGCGACAGCCTGACAGCCCGGCCTCGCCCAGTTTTTTTGGCCCGAGGCCGGTGGCCCCTATGATGGCCGTTTCCTGATTCCTGCCTGCCGCCCGCCTGCGGCGCTGCCCGTCAATGCGAATTTTCCTGCCTTGCCCCAGCCAGCGACCTGCGTGTTTCGCTGAATCTTCCCATGCCTTGCCTGGTTTTCGCCGGCTGCTGCGCGGCGCGGCGGTGGGCCTGCTGCTGGCGCTGGCGGCGCTCAGTGCCCGGGCCCAGCCGGACAACATCGACGGCTCGCTGGACACGGCGCGCCAGCAGATCGACCAGGCGCGAAAATTCATCGACAAGCCGCCCAAGGATCCGGCCGGCCTGCTGCCCTTGCGCGCCCAGGTGCTGGGCGCCGGCGCCCAGGCCGATGCCGCGGCCGCCGTGCTGGAGCCGCAGCTCGCCAGCCTTCAGGCGCGGCTCAATGAACTGGGCCCGGTCACGCCCGGACAGCTGGAAGCGCCCGAGGTGGCGGTGTTGCGGACCCAGCTGAACAAGGCTCGCGCCGAACTCGACGCCCAACTCAAGCGCGCCCGGGTGCTGGCGGTGGAAAGCGAGCAGACCGCAGACGCCATCTCGGCGCTGCGGCGCTCCGAATTCCAGGCCCGGCTGGGCGAGCGGACCGCCTCGATCATGAGCAGCGTGTTCTGGACCGAACTGAAAACGGACCTGCCCGCCGACCTGCAGCGCGCTAAAACTTTGTTCGGTGCGCTGTCGGCCGCCGCGCAGGCCAGCGGCGCCCGCGTCTGGGCCAGCGTGGGCTTGCTGGTGCTGGTGCTTGTTGGCCTGCATTGGTGGGCCGGGCAGGCGCTGCTTAGGCTGACCACCACCCGGGTGCCGCCGGGCCGCTTGCGCCGCTCGCTGCATGCCTGGACACGGGTGCTGCTGCCGACCCTGACCGCCGGCCTGGCGGCCGAGGCGCTTTACCTCGGGCTGGTCTGGGCAGCGCCCCTGCCCGAGGCGCTGGCGCCGCTGGTCAGCCGGCTGGCGGGCGTGTTGTGTTTTGGCGGCTATGTCATTGGCCTGGGGCATGCCTTGCTGCTGCCGACCCGCCCGTCCTGGCGCCTGCTGCCGTTGCCGGACCAAGTTGCGCTGAGTCTGCGCTGGCTGCCGCCATTTCTGGCGTTGATGATGGTGCTGACCTGGGCGGTCGTGCAGCTGACCGGCCAGATCAATGCCAGCTTGGTCACCACGGTGGCGGCCGACTGCATCATCGCCCTGGCCATGGTGGTGGCCCTGGGGCTGGCTTTGCTGCGCACCGACCTGCTGCGCCGCCAGGCGCTGCGCGACCCGCCGGGCGCGGCGAAATGGCCGGCCAGCCCGCTGTGGCTGACGAGCCTGGTCAGTCTGGCCTGGTTGGGCACGGCCGGCAGCGGGCTGGCCTTGCTGCTCGGCTATGTGGCGCTGGGCAGCTTTGTGGTCCACCAGATCGCCTGGGTGGCGGTGGTGCTGGGCTCGGCCTACCTGCTGGCGGTGCTGGTGGACGACGGCTTCACCACGCTGCTGGCGCCGGCGCCAGGCGCTTTCCCGGATGCTGACGGTGCAGCGGTGCCTGGCGCGGGCGATCTTTCCACAGCCAGCTTTCTCAGGATTCGGGCCCAGGCGGCAGTGCTGCTGTCGGGCGCCGGCCGGCTGCTGGTGGTGGTGGTCACGCTGCTGCTGCTGCTGGCGCCCTTCGGCGAGGGGCCGTCCGAGCTTTTCGAGCGCGCCGACAAGCTCCACCAGGGCGTTTCACTCGGTGCCTTCCAGATTGTTCCGGTGGCGTTGTTGCAGGCGGTGTTGGTCATCACCGTGTGCCTGGCCGGTGTGCGCATCGTCAGGCGCTGGCTGAAAGAGGATTTCTTGCCCACCACCTCGCTGGACGCCGGTATGCAGGTCTGGACGGCCACGCTGGTGGCCTATGCCGGCAACATCCTGGCGCTGTCGCTCGGCCTGGCCGCCGTGGGCATTGGCCTGGAGCGCATCGCGTGGGTGGCCAGCGCCTTGTCGGTGGGCATCGGTTTTGGCTTGCAGGCGGTGGTGCAGAACTTTGTCTCGGGCATCATCATGCTGGCCGAAAAGCCGGTCAAGGTCGGCGACTGGGTGTCGCTGGGCGGCATCGAGGGCGACATCCGGCGCATCAATGTGCGCGCCACCGAAATCCAGATGGGCGACCGCTCGACGGTGATCGTTCCGAATTCGGAGTTCATCACCAAGACGGTGCGCAATGTCACGCATGCCAACCCGCTCGGGCTGGTGAAGATCTTGCTGCCGGTGCCGCTGGCCGCCGATGCCGACCAGGTGCGCCGCCTGATGCTGGATGTCTTCGCCGCGCATGCCGAGGTGCTGAAAGACCCCGAGCCGAGCGTGCAGCTTGACAGCATCGACAGCGCCGGCATGGTGTTCAACGCCACTGCGTTCGTCAACTCGCCGCGCACCGCCTACGGCGTTCGCAGCGCCTTGCTGTTCGAGGTGCTCCGGCACCTGCGTGAAGCCGGTATCTCGCTGCTCAGGCCGGCGGGCCTGGTGCTGCGGGAGCTGCCTGACAGGGCGCTCGATCCGCCAGCGCCACCCGCGCCAGCGCCGCCAGGGCAAGCGCCGGCCTAGGTTCACAGCGCGCCGGTTGCACGGTTTGCGGCACGGGCGTACATTGCCAGTTCAGGCAGCCCAGCCGCATCACGCGGGTTCAACACCTCAGGAGACCTCAATGAGCGCATCCCAGACCCCTCCGGCCAATGACTTTGTCCGCTGGGTGGAAGAAAAATCAGACGCTGTCATGGCCGACATCGGCGACAAGTTCCCGCCGGCCACCAGCGGGCCTGCAGCCCTGCACGGCGAAACCTACAGCCAGCGCATCGAAGAGGTCCTGCTCGGCCATGAACCGCCGGACGAGGCGCTGCTCGAAGAGCTGGCCGCGCTGGAAGACGCGCCGCCGCTGAGCGATGAAGAGCTCGCCCGCCAGGCGCTGGAGAGTGGCGGCGCCGACGCCGACCCGGCAACGCCCGAATAAGCCCGAAGCTCCCCTTGCTGGGCGCCGCCCGGCGCAGCCTGCGGGCCGGCCTGCGCGGGCACAATCACGGCATGACTTCACAACTTGCCGGACATCTTTTGGTCGACTGCCTGATCGGTCAGGGCGTCACCCACGCCTTCGGCGTTCCGGGCGAAAGCTACCTGGCGGTACTCGACGGCCTGCATGCCCGGCAGGACCAGATCCGCTTCATCACCTGTCGCCAGGAGGGCGGGGCGGCTTTCATGGCCGAAGCCCACGGCAAGCTCACCGGCCGCCCCGGCGTGTGCATGGTTACCCGCGGGCCGGGCGCCACCAATGCGTCCATTGGCGTGCACACCGCCTTTCAGGATTCGACGCCCATGGTGCTGCTGGTCGGCGACGTGGCCAGCGACTGCCGCGACCGGGAAGCCTTTCAGGAAGTCGACTATTCGAGCTTTTTCGGCCCCAGCACGAAAGGCTTTGCCAAGCGCGTCGAGCGCATCGACGACGCTGACCGCATCCCTGAATATGTCGCGCGCGCCTTTGCTACGGCAATGAACGGCCGGCCCGGGCCGGTGGTGCTGGTGCTGCCCGAAGACATGCTGACGCGCATGACTTCGGCGTCGCCTTTGGCGCGTGTTGAGCCGGTGCAGGCCTGGAGCGACCCGGGCGCGCTGCGCACGCTGCGCGAGCTGCTGCTGGCGTCCCGGCAGCCGCTGGTGATTGCCGGCGGCGGCGGCTGGACGCCGCAAGCAGCGCAGGCGCTGCAGCGCTTTGCCGAAAACTGGCAGCTGCCGGTGGGCAATGCGTTCCGTTTCCAGGACACGTTTGACAACCACCACCTGCTGTATGCCGGCGATGTCGGCATCGGCCTGAATCCGGCGCTGGCGGCCCGGGTAAAAGCCAGCGACCTGATCATCGCCATCGGCCCGCGCCTGGGCGAAATGACGACCGGCAGCTACACCCTGATCGAAGCGCCCCGGCCCAAGCAAAAGCTGGTGCACATCCACGCCAGCGCCGAAGAACTCAACCGGGTGTTTCAGGCCGACCTGGCGATCAACGCCACCATGAATGCCGCCGCCCGGTCGCTCGAAGTGCTGGCCGCGCCACTGTCGGTGCCCTGGCAAGCCTGGACTGCCGCCGCCAACGCCGACTACCTGGCCAACCTGCAGCCGCAATCGCTGCCCGGCGACATTGACATGCCGGCCCTCATTGGCCTGGTGCAGCGCCATTTGCCGGCGGACGCAGTGCTGACCAACGGCGCGGGCAATTTCGCCAGCTGGTTGCACCGCTTTTACCGGCACCACGGGCTGGCCAAAGGCTTTAAAACCCAGCTGGCGCCGACGGTTGGCGCGATGGGCTACGGCGTGCCGGCGGGCATTGCCGCGGCCATCACGACCGGGCGCGTGGCCTTCACCATCGCCGGCGATGGCGACTTTTTGATGAACGGCCAGGAACTGGCCACAGCCGTGCAGCATGGTGCGAAAAGCATCATCGTGCTGCTGAACAACGGCATGTACGGCACCATCCGCATGCACCAGGAAAAGCAGTTTCCACGGCACGAGAGCGGCTCCCGGCTGAATAATCCGGACTTTGCGGCCCTGGCGCGCGCCTATGGCTATGCCGGCGTGCGCATCAGCCGCACGGCGCAGTTCGAGGCCGAGTTGCTGGCCGCGCTGGCCCGGCCCGAGGGCACCGTGATCGAGGTCACACTGGACCCGGAGGTCATCACCACGCGCGGCACGCTGTCGGCAATCACCCAGGGCGCATTGAAAAAAACGCTATAAAACCAGGAGCTGTAAAGCGCCGCCGGTATTGCGCAAAACACATGAATTGCTTCAAATTCCTGGCCAAGGCGGTGCTGTCCTGCTTGCTAGGTCGCCCTGACGAGAGCAACCTTGATGCGGCGCGCTGTCACCGGCCTGTCACCAAAGCCTGCAACACTAGAGCTTATTTTTTTATCGAAAAGGCCTGTGTTGCTGACCTCTGACTCGATCCCTGCAATGATCTCCGAGCCTGTGCCCATCAAATTTCTTGACCGCGACCACAGCATTCTTGCCTTCAACGAGCGCGTGCTCGACTGGGCGCGGCGCGCCGATGTGCCGCTGCTGGAGCGGCTTCGTTTTCTGTGCATTGTGTCGTCCAACCTGGACGAGTTTTTTGAAGTCCGGGCGGTGTCCCACCTGTTGGCGGCCCAGAACAACGATCCCAAGGAGCCCTATACCGCCGCGTCATTCGAGGCGCTCGCTGGCATTGCCCACGACATGGTGGCGCGCCAGTATGCGCTGTACAACGAAGAGCTGCTGCCTGCGTTTGCCCAAAAGGGCATCCGCATCGTGTCCCATGGCGAGCGCAATGCGGCGCAGCGGCGCTGGGTCAAGGACTATTTTGAACGGGCCGTGCGGCCGTTGCTGGTTCCGGTCGGGCTGGACCCGTCGCATCCGTTTCCGCAGGTGGCCAACAAGTCGCTGAATTTCATTGTCCGGCTTGGCGGGCTTGACGCCTTCGGGCGCGAAAACGAAATCGCCATCGTCAAGGTGCCCCGGGTGCTGCCGCGCCTGATCCACATGCCCAGCCCGGGGAGCGAGGCGGGCACCAAGTTGTTCTTGTCATTGTCCAGCGTCATCCGGGCCCATCTGGTGGACCTGTTTCCCGGCCGCAAGGTGGGCGAATTCTCGCAATTCCGCGTGACCCGACACTCCGACCTGGAAGTCGACGAGGACGATGTGAAGAACCTGCGCACCGCCCTGCGCCTGGGGCTCGAGCAGCGCCACTACGGCCAGGCGGTCCGGCTCGAAGTGTCGTCCGGCTGCTCGGACTACCTGGCGGGCTTTTTGCTCACGCAATTCAACCTGCCGGCGCTGGCGCTGTACCGGGTGCATGGCCCGGTCAACCTGGTGCGGCTGACGCAGCTGGTCGACCTGGTCAACGACCCAGCGCTGCTGTTTGCGCGCTACAAAGCCTGCTACCCCCGGCAGCTGGTGCCGGGCCAGTCGTTTTTCGAGCGGCTTGCGCAAGGCGATGTATCGATTCACCAGCCGTTTGAAAGCTTTGACGCGGTGCTGGCCTTTTTGCGCGAGGCAGTCAAAGACCCGCAGGTGCTGGCCATCAAGCAAACCATCTACCGCACCGGCCCGGACTCCGAGCTGATCGTGCTGCTGCGCGAGGCGGTGCGGCGCGGCAAGGAGGTGACGGTGGTGGTCGAGCTCAAAGCCCGGTTTGACGAGGAGGCGAACATCAACTGGGCCGAGCTGCTGGAGTCGATCGGCGCGCAGGTGGTGTACGGCGTGATGGGCCTGAAAACCCATGCCAAGATGCTGCTGGTGACCCGGCGCGAAGGCCGCCGCCTGGTGCGCTATGCCCACCTGTCCACCGGCAACTACAACCCCGGCACCGCCCGCTTGTACACCGACATCAGCTACCTGACCGCCGAGCCCCTTTTGACGGCTGACATCGACCATGTGTTTGTTCACCTGGCCAGCCACAGCCGCCTGCCCAAGCTGCACCACCTGCTGCTTGCACCGTTCCAGCTGCAGCGCAGGCTGCTGGAAAAAATCGACACGCTGGCCCAGGCCGCCCTGAAGGGCAAGGACACCCGCATCGTGATCAAGACCAATGCGCTGACCGACGAAAGCCTGATGCGCGCGCTCATCAAGGCCGGCCAGTGCGGCGTCAAGATCGACCTGATCGTGCGCGGCGCTTGCATGCTGCCCGCGCAGGTGCCGGGCCTGACCGACAACATCCGGGTGCGCTCGGTCATCGGCCGCTTTTTGGAGCATTCGCGCGTGTTTTATTTCCGCTGCGGCGATGACGACACCTTGCTGCTTTCCAGCGCCGACTGG
>JACMQR010000194.1 GCA_014376885.1 Polaromonas sp. | reverse complement strand
CGGTGGGACTGGAGAATCTCAGCGCGCTCCTCCCGGCTGGCATGGTCTGCCAGGGCGTCGTAGGACATGACCCGGTAAGTCAGCCAGCCCCAGATCAGGGGCGGCAGCACCAGCACCAGAGGCGGCACCAGCCACAGGGGCACCGTCGCCGCCAGGGCAATGACCGCCAGCAGGGTCGCGCCCAGCGACTGCGCCAGACTGCCGGCCAGAGACCCCCCCTGCCTGCGCGCCAGCTGCGGGAAACGCCGGCGCGCCACCAGGCTGACCATGCGGGGCGTCATGAACAGCGCCACGAACAGCAGCGTCAGGATAACGATCACCGGAATCGCCAGAAACACCAGCAGGGCGGGCGCCAGCACCCGGTGCAGGCTGCCCAGGCCAATGCCGTTGAGCCAGTGAACCAGGGCATTGACCAGCTCGTAGCTTTCCAGGCTGCCGCGCACCGCAGCCAGCGCGTCCTCCCAGTAGAAATAACCCAGGGCCAGCGACAGCGCGCCCATGATGACCACCGGCAGGATCGACAGGGCAATGACGCGGGGATGCAGGCAGTACGCCACCGCCCGCCAAAATGAATCCAGCAGCAAGGTCATGGGCGACTCAGGCGCGGCCGAAAAGGCGCTTCATGCCGAGCCACTGCTGGGACCAAAAACCGTGGCCGTAGTCGCGGTTGGCTTCGACCTGGTCGCGGATGCCGGTCGGGTCATAGCGCTGCTCAAAGTTAGCGGTGCCAAACAGCATGTCCCACCACGGCAGGAGCACGCCAAAATTGTGCCCGCCGAGCGTGGCCGGACCGCTTGTTTCATGGCCGATGCCGATGCTGTGGTGCAGTCGGTGAAAGCGTGGACTGACCCACAGCCGCTCGCCGATGCGGCCAAACGACAGCCGCACATTGGCATGCTGCAGGCTTTCGCTCAGTTGTGTCAGCACGACGATGACAATGAACTGCTCGGGCGCCACGCCGATGAGCTGGGCCACCAGCACCATGATGACGTCGTCCAGAAGGCTTTCCAGCACATGGCTGCGGTTGTCGCTCCACATCGTCATCTGGCGCTGCGAATGGTGCAGCGAATGCAACTGCCACCACCACTTCAGCTGGTGCTGGCCGCGGTGCGTCCAGTAGGCGACAAAGTCAAACAGCACCAGGTAAATCAGCAGGCTGACAGCGGCGCTGTCGGTCACGCCGGGCCAGAGCTGGTCAAGATGCAGCGTGCCATAGCCGGCGGTGCGCAGCGCGCCGAAAATCTCGTCAAACCACGGATCCAGGGTGAAAAACAGCACGATCCGGAACAGCCCGAGCCGGTGGATCAGGGTGTAGAGGATGTCCGTGCGGATGCTGGCCCGCTCGGCGGCCGAAACCATTGGCTCCACCGGACGCCAGCGCTGCAAGGGACCAATAACGGCCAGCAGGACGATGACCTGGACAATGCCCATCATGAACCAGGCGGTCGCGCCATAAGCGTCTTCGAGCAGGCTGCCCATGCCGAGCGTGAACAGCAGCGGCTGCACCACGGTCTGGAACAGCCAGGCCTGGGCGCTTGTGAAAATTCCGGTCAAGCTGTCGATCATGTTCATTTTCCGGAAGGGGGTAAGGCCGAGCCGGGCTGCGCGTCAGACCAGGCCTGGTACTGCGGATGCTCGCGCAGGGTTTTAAAACAAAACCCGCGCGCCTGCAGGCCGGTCACCAGGGGTTCGAGCACCGCCGGCGCCCAGGCGTCCTGGCGCGACCAGATGCCCAGGTGGGCCACCAAAATGTCGCCGGGGCGTATGGCTTGCAGCGCCCGGTTCAGCAGCATGGCGTTGGGGTATTTGTCGCTTGGCAGTTCGTCGCCCAGGAACCCGGCCGGCGACCAGCCCGCATGCGCGTAACCGCACGCGCTGGCGGCAGCCAGCAGGGCGGGAGACGTCTTGCCGCCGGGCGCCCGGAAAATCGGCAGCGGCTTTTTGCCGGTGACTTCCTGCAACCGGGCGCTGGCGCGGCCGATTTCGTCGCAATACTGCCGGGCTGTCCAGACCATGTCCTTGCCCTCGGACACACCGGCCGACGGGCGCACCCTGAATTGGAACGGCATGCCCGGTGCGCCCGGCACATCGGCGCGCCAGTAGGTGTGGTCAAAGGTGTGCGAAGCGAACTCGTGGCCTTCGTCGGCGCGCGCCTTCCACCAGCCCGCCCAGTAGGTGCCCAGGCTGCCGTCGCCGGCCTTGGTCCGCTCGTTGGCAGCAAAAAACGTCGCCTTGACCTGGTGGCGGCGCAGCACGTCGGCCATCAGTGGCGCCACGTCCATGTGGCCGGTGTCCAGCGTCAGGTACAGCGGCTTGCAGGACCCAGCCAGAGCCGGGGCTGGTATTTTTAGATCAATCTGGCTATCTGCGGTTGCTGCACATGTATTTGCTGCTATCCATAGAATAGCAAAAAACCCCAGCTTAGCGGGGTGCGTGGTCAAGCGTCCAGACGCCATGAGGACTCCTGCCAACATTGATTTGACGCACCACCTGGCGGCTGGCGATGTCGATGACGGTGAGCTTGCGGATCCAGCGCGAGGTCACCAGGATCTGGCTGCCGTCCCGGCTCACATCCATGCAGTCCGGGCCGCCCGGAGCAGGAAACTTGTCGACCGCTTCAAGCGTTTGCAGGTCGATCTTGCTGATGCTGTTGGCCACCCGGTTGCTGACCAGCACATGGCGCTTGTCGCCCAGGGCGCGAAATGCATGGGCGCCTGCTTCTGTCTTGATGAACTTGGTGCGCACCGGCTCCTTGCCGCTGACGTCATACACTTCCACGCCATCGCCGCCGGTGAGCGCCACCAGCACCAGTTTGTCGTTGGCCGTGCCAAACAGGTCGGCCGGCGTCGAGCCGGTCTTGACGCGCCACTTGACGCTCTGGCTGGCCAGGTCGACTGCGATCAGTTCGTCGCTTTCCTGCATGGTCGAATAAATCGTGCTGCTCTTGCTGTCGATCCACAGATGGCTGGGCGTCTTGCCGGTGGCCACCCGCTTGGCCAGCGTCATCTCCTTGCCGTCCCAATGGTAGATGTCGATATGGTTGAGCCGGTTGGCGGCCGTCACGAACCATTTCATGTCGGGCGAAAAGCGCAGGTGGTAGGGGTCGATCACGCCGCGCACGGTGCGCTGGACCTCGGCCGTCTTGGGGTCGATGAAGGTCAGGGAATCGGACAGCGCATTGGCCACGATCACCGATTTTTCGTCGGGCGTGAGGTACAGGTGATGCGGCTGCTTGCCGGTTTCGATGCGCTTGATCTCGGTCCAGTTGGCCGGATTGATGACGCTGACGCTGTCTTCCAGCGAATTGAGCACAAACACCGGCGTGCTGATGGTTGCCGTCGCAGTCGCCGCGGCTGGAGCAGCCTTGGCAGCCTGCCCGAGCGCGGACATGCCCCACAAGGCTGAAAAGGCGCACACACAGGCGGTCGCAAAACGGAAGTAGGAATTCACGAAATAGGTCTTTCCACGGTCAACCCTTAGTGTAGCGGCCGGTGTGGACTGCTTTGCCGCCCGGCCCCCAAATCCCTACCCGGCACTGCGCGCGCCTGGGCGCCTGCCTGCGGCAACCCTGGCTTTATTTTTTCGCCGCTTCGCCGGCAATGCTCGCCAGGTCCGAAGCCGTCAGCCAGCGCCAGCCGCCGGGCGGCAGGTCGGCTGGCAGGTCCAGGGCGCCAATGCGCGAGCGGTGCAGCCCGCCAATGTCCTCGACCCGGTTGCCCACGGCGGCCACCATGCGCTTGACCTGGTGGTACTTGCCCTCGGTCAGGGTCAGACTGAACTGCCGCTCGCCGGTCTGAACGCAGGCCGCAGCCCGGACCGGCCGGGGATCATCGTCCAGCACCACACCGGCCAGCAGTTTGCCGACCTGCTGGCCATCGACCGGGTGCTTGGCAGTCACCTCGTAGACCTTGGGCACATGGTGCTTGGGCGAACTCATGCGGTGAATAAACTTGCCATCGTCCGACAGCAGCAGCAAGCCGGTCGTGTCCTGGTCGAGCCGGCCCACAGCCTGCACACCGGCCGCCGCACCGCCGCCGCGCTGGCGAATCGGCGCCGGCAGCAAGGTGTAGATGCTTGGGTAGGTGCTGGGCTTTTGCGAGCATTCATAGCCGGCTGGCTTGTGCAGCATCAGGTAAGCCTTTTCATGGTACTCCCAGGCCACGCCCTGGACCGTGAAGCACAGCTCCTTTGCTACCATTTCAATAGCTGGATCAGTATAAGGGACGCCCGCAAGTTCGACAAAACCCTGCTGAACCAGCCCGGCGCAGACGCGCCGCGTGCCGAAGCCCTGAGAAAAAAGAATTTCCTGCAATTGCATGTGTGTGTTGGCCATTGCCTATTGTCGCCCGGCATCTCAAGCCGGCGGACTACCAAACTACAGGAAAGCGGCTTTCCCCAGCGCTGCCCCTGCCGCTGATAATGCCTGGGCTGCATACCCGTTTGTCAACCACCTAGTCGACTCCTCTTATCTGACCTGACGCCACCTGCATGTTCAACAGGAAAAAAAACCTTGTGCTGGCTGTTGGCCTCACATTTTTCCTGACACTGACCGGCGTGCTGCTTGCAATGAATTTCACCAGCGGCGAAAAGGATGTCAGCCACCAAATCCCGCGCCTGTACTCGACCCAGGATCCGCAGTTTCGGCGCGCCATTGGCTCCTTGCTGGGGCCGCCCCTGATGGGCGGAAACCGGGCACAGGAGCTGCTCAACGGGGACCAGATATTTCCGGCCATGCTGGGCGCCATTAAAGGCGCCCAGCAGACCATCACCTTTGAAACCTACATTTACTGGTCGGGTGACATCGGCAGTCAATTTGCAACAGCACTGTCGGACCGTGCCAAGGCAGGCGTGAAAGTCCATGTGTTGCTGGACTGGCTGGGCAGCGCGAAAATTGACGAATCGATGCTGGACGGGATGCGCGCGGCAGGGGTGGAAATTCGCAAGTTCCACAAGCCGAACTGGTACAACCTGGCGCGGCTGAACAACCGCACCCACCGCAAGCTGCTGGTCGTCGATGGCGCCGTGGGATTTACCGGCGGCGTCGGCATCGCGCCGAAGTGGACCGGCAACGGCCAGGATGCCGACCACTGGCGCGACTCCCACTTCCGCATCGAGGGCCCGGTGGTTGCGCAAATGCAGGCGGTTTTCATGGAAAACTGGCTCAAGGTCACTGGCAAGGTAATGCATGGGGAAGCCTATTTCCCGGCCATCGCGCCGGCAGGCACTATTGATGCCCAGGTTTTTTCAAGCTCCCCGTCAGGCGGCAGCGAAAGCATGCAGCTGATGTACCAGTTGTCCATCACGGCGGCAAAAACCTCCATCGACCTGTCCAGCGCTTATTTTGTTCCTGATGACATGACAACCGGGGTGCTGATCAACGCGCTTGAGCGGGGCGTGAAAATCCGCATCATCACGCCCGGCGACATCATCGACACCGACACCGTGCGCGCCGCGTCGCGCGGCACCTGGGGGCCGCTGCTCAAGGCCGGTGTCGAAATTTACGAATACCAGCCCAGCATGTACCACTGCAAGGTGATGGTCGTAGACGCCCTGCTGGTGTCGGTCGGCTCGACCAACTTTGACAACCGCTCGTTTCGCCTGAACGACGAAGCCAATCTCAATGTGTACGATGCTGGTTTTGCCCAGCGGCAAACCGTTATCTTCGAAGCCGACCTGAAGAATTCACGCCGGGTGACTCATGAGCAATGGGCAGCCCGGCCCCTGAAGGAAAAACTGCTGGAGCGGCTGGCCTTGCTGCTGGAGTCCCAGTTGTGACGGGTGGCCGGCGTGCGCATGAAAAATGCCAGCGTGGCACTTGCGGCCTGAGCGCAGGCTCCGCCATACAAAAGGCTGGCAGCTGTACCGCCGCCTCTGTAAAAACATGGAAGCGCACATCAACAAAGGCTTTGCGGGTGAACATCGGCTCTACAAACACCGCCAGCCAGTTCGTCGCAGGCTCGAGGAACGTCAAGCATGCCTGGCAAGAATGAACGCAGCTACCAGGGTACCGGGGCGAATGGCGGCCAACATCAAAGAACGGGGTATGTCGCCGTCATGGTCACCGTGTCAGTGTAGGTGCCGGTCATGACCCCCTTTTTGGCCGCAGCGGCGATTTTTCCGTTGATGGTCAGGCTCTTGGCGCTTCCATCGGCCACCAGTTCGGTGAAAGGGGTTGCCTTGTCAATGGCAATCATTGCCTTGTCGGCCTTGGACAGGGTGTAGACAAGGCGCTCGGCTGCGGTGGTGCCCGCGCCTTTGACCATCTTGAACGCAGAAACATCACCAGCCCTGTTGCCATTCGCAGAGCCGAAGGTCAGCGCAATCGCGCCAGAGCCATTGGTGCAGGTCACAGCAAACGTGGCCTGGCTTTCGGCGGCGGTGTCTGAGGTCACATTGAGCAGGCCGAATGTCATGTGGGTCTTGACAAGAATCACGCACCCCTGCGCGACCTGGGCCGTCACATTGAAGGTCTGGGAATTCGGGTCGGCCATGGCCGCGCCCATTGCCAACAAAGCAACCAGGCAAAGTGCCAGCCTTCCAAACATCGTCTTCATTGGCAAACCTGTAGTTGACCTGAATTCTGGATGAACAAGTGTTTCACCCTGAGTTCAGCGTATCACACGGGCGTGACGCTGGAGCGCGGCTGCTAACAGGTCATCCAACCACCAAATCGAGACAAAGGCGCCAGCGTCCGCTATTGGGTTGCCATGTCACCCTGCAAACCGGCTGTTTGCGTCCCGTTTTGGCACGTGTCTACGGGTTGTAGGTCAGTGTGATGGTCATCGAGCCCAGGAAGCTACCGGCCCTGAGCGTGCTTTGACCAGCTGGAATCTTGCCGTACACCGCCACCGACGAATGGCTGCCACCGGCGTCCAGCGTTCCACGGATCAGCGCGCCTGTCACGCCGTCGCCCCAGACGACGGTACGGTTCGCATCGGTGAACAGATTGAAGGCCATCAGGTCGCCACCCCGGGTGTTGGCCAGGTAGCGGGTGCCGATACGGTTACCGCTGCCGGCCGCGCTCGGGCCCAGAGCGAGCGTGTAGAAACTGCCGGCTGGCATGCCCTGGCAGGCTATGCTGATACTGGCGGTGCTGGTCACATCGGCCGAACCCAGCTGGCCAGCGAAACCCAGCGTTGGGTAGACCCCGAACGCCAGCCCGCTGGAGCTGGCGGTGCAGCCGGCCTGCACCTGCCCGGCGGTGAACCAGGCCAGCAGCACCATGACGGCCGGACAGCGTTTGAGGAATCGGGTCATTGTGTATCCTTGATGCAGACCAGCGGGCCGATCTTGCCGGCGGTGCTGCTGGCGGGAAGTTCTGTCAATTCAAGCTGGCAACTGCCGCCTGGCCAGCGCACCTGCAAGCGCTGGCGTTCAGCGGCCAGATCCACCAGCCACACCTCGCCGCGCCGGCCCACCCTGAATACAGCCCCTTCCGGCAGCAGGCGCACCTGCGCGCCAGCGGGCACGGGCTCGCCGCCTGGCTGATGCAGCACGACCAGCGCCTGGCGCGTGCGGCGCACTTCGAACCGCACGACCGACCCGCTGCGCGCATAGGGCGTTACCTGTTGCACGGTTTGACCCACTTCCACGTCAAGCGGCAGGTCCAGCAGGTCAATCTCGATGCGGTTTTGCTGCCATGGCAGCAGCCCGGTCACCAAAGCCCGGCCGCGCGCATCCGTCCTGGCCACCAGCTGGTGATTGCGCATCACGGGCACACCCTCCAGCGTGCCCTGCAGCCCGGCCACCTCGACCACGGCAAAGCTCCCACCACCCACCGCGCGCGACGCAAACGGCATGCCCGCCAGCCATCCCAGCGTGCCGCGTCCACTCGCGCGCGCAGCCACCTGGCCGCGTGCATCGCTGACCAGATCCAGTGCCCATTGAGCCTGGCTGGTGTTGCCCTGCAGGCCTGCGCTGGCGCGCTGGCTTGGCTGCGCCGAGGCCTCTGCATGCCAGCCCAGGCCCAATCCGTCAGGGGGGTTGTAGGAAGCCAACACGGCGCCGCTCGGCGCGCCTGCCGCGGCGCGTTCGATCCGCAGTGCGGTATAGATGCCGTTTTCCAGCGGCAGGCTGACCGTGATGCCGGCGCTCCAGGCCCGGTCGCTGTCAAGCCGCTTGTTGAGCGACAAGCTCAGGCTGGCATGCTGCCATAGCGCCACACCGGCCCCCAGGCCGAACGACCGCACGCGCTCGCCGTCCCATCGGCTTTGCTGAACATAGCTCACGCCGCCGCTCACGGGACTGCTGCCCAGGGACCCGCCCAGGCTGGCCAGCCAGCGCGCGCGCGCGCGCTGGGCCACCGCAACCGGGCCCAGGGCCTCGCCAAATGGCGCAAAACCCCGGCTGGCGTGTTCGTACTGAAGCGCACCGCCACCGGTGGGCGTGCTGCGCTCAAGGCCCAGCTGCAGCAGATGGGCACGCTCGGCATGCCCCTGGCGGTCGCCTGCGGCTGTGGCCAGGACCGCGCGGCCCGCGCCCCAGGCGCCGAGCACACCGGCCAGCTCGACGCCGGCGGCGCCGCGGCCCGGCTGCAGCTCCAGCCGGCCCTCGCCGGTCAGGCTGCTGGTCAGCCCCTGGCGCCAGGTCGCCGCGCCAAAACCATCGCCATAGGCGGTGTCGCGCCCGTAGCCGGTGCGCAGCCAGCCCGCCTCAAGGGAGAAATCCTTCAGGCCAGGGGTCAGCAAGCGCGGCGCCATATAGTAACTCTGGCTGACCACCGTTTCGCGGCCCAGCAGGTCGCGCACCACGAGATTGAGCTGACCCGCCCCGGTCACCACCGGAACGTTCTTCAGCTCGAACGGCCCGGGCTGCACCGGCTGGCTGAGCCGGCGCGCATTGTTCACCAGCACCTCCACGGTCGACGGCAGGGCCGCCTCGCCGGCCAGGCTGATTTGCGGCAGT
>JACMQR010000193.1 GCA_014376885.1 Polaromonas sp. | reverse complement strand
CAGCGTCGTGCGGCCCGAGGTGCCGCCGAGCAAAAAGCCGCGTGCCTGCATGTCGCCCGCCGCCCAGGCCAGGTCGCCGATGCGCTGAAAGCCGAACATCGAGTAGTACACGTAAAACGGCACCATGATGCGGTTGTTGGTGCTGTACGAGGTGGCCGCCGCAATCCAGCTGCTCATGCCGCCGGCTTCGTTGATGCCTTCTTGCAGGATCTGGCCCTTTTTGTCTTCCTTGTAGTACATCACCTGCTCTTTGTCGACCGGGGTGTACTGCTGGCCGGCCGGGTTGTAGATACCGATCTGGCGGAACAATCCTTCCATGCCGAAGGTGCGCGCCTCATCGACCAAAATCGGCACCACGCGGGGGCCAAGGGCCTGGTCGCGCAGCAGTTGCGTCAGAAAGCGCACATAGGCCTGCGTCGTCGAGATCTCGCGGCCCTCGGCGGTCGGCTCCATCACCGACTTGAAGGTCTCGATGGCCGGCACGGTGAAGTGCTCATCCGCCTTGGTGCGCCGGTGCGGCAGGTAGCCGCCCAGCGCCTTGCGCCGCTCGTGCAGGTACTGCATTTCGGGCGTGTCGTCGGCCGGCTTGTAAAACGGAATGTCGGCCAGCTGGCTGTCGGGAATCGGGATGTTGAAGCGGTCGCGAAAGGCCTTGATGTCCTCGTCGCCGAGCTTTTTGGTTTGGTGGACATTGTTCTTGCCCTCGCCGATCTTGCCCATGCCAAAACCCTTGACGGTCTTGATCAGCAGCACGCTGGGCTGGCCGGCGTGCTTGACGGCCGCATGGAAGGCGGCATAGACCTTTTGCGAATCGTGGCCGCCACGGGTCAGGTTCCAGATGTCGTCGTCGCTCATCTTGGCGACCATTTCGAGCGTGCGCGGGTCGCGGCCGAAGAAATGTTTGCGCACATAGGCGCCGTCGTTGGCCTTGAACGCCTGGTAGTCGCCGTCGTTGCATTCCAGCATGATCTTGCGCAGCGCGCCATCGGTGTCGCGCGCCAGCAGCGGGTCCCAGCCGGAGCCCCAGATCAGCTTGATGACGTTCCAGCCGGCGCCGCGGAACTCGCCCTCCAGCTCCTGGATGATCTTTCCATTGCCGCGCACCGGGCCGTCCAGCCGCTGCAGGTTGCAGTTGATGACGAACACCAGGTTGTCGAGCTTTTCTCGCGCAGCCAGGCCAATCGCGCCCATCGATTCGACCTCGTCCATTTCGCCGTCGCCGCAGAACACCCAGACCTTGCGGTTTTCGGTGTTGGCAATGCCGCGCGCATGCAGGTATTTCAAGAAACGGGCTTGATAAATCGCCATCAAGGGGCCCAGGCCCATCGACACCGTGGGGAACTGCCAGAAGTTGGGCATCAGCTTGGGATGCGGATAGCTCGACAGGCCCTTGCCATCGACTTCCTGGCGAAAGTTGAGCAGTTGCTCTTCGCTCAGCCGGCCTTCGAGGTAGGCGCGCGCATACACGCCGGGCGACACATGGCCCTGGATGTACAGGCAGTCGCCGCCGTGCTCTTTTCCAGGCTCAGCGCTCTCGGCATGCCAGAAATGGTTGAAGCCGGCGCCAAACAGGCTGGCCAGGCTGGCAAACGAGCCGATGTGTCCGCCCAGGTCGCCGCCGTCGGCCGGGTGCAGGCGGTTGGCCTTGACCACCATGGCCATGGCGTTCCAGCGCATGTAGGCGCGCAGGCGCTGCTCGATCAGCAGGTTGCCGGGCGAGCGCTCTTCCTGGTCGGTCTCGATGGTGTTGACATAGCCGGTGTTGGCCGAAAAAGGCATGTCGATGCTTTGCTGGCGGGCATGCTCAAGCAGCTGCTCAAGCAGGAAATGGGCGCGTTCGGGGCCTTCTTTTTCAATGACAGCGGACAGCGCGTCCATCCATTCGCGCGTTTCCTGGGCATCTTGGTCCATGCCCCGGCTGTTGTCTTTGTCCTGGGCGTTGGCGGCCGGTGTGCCGGCGTTGGAAATATTGGCCTGCTGGATAGTGTCGGGATTGGCTGCCATGGGGTCTCCTGAATAGATCTTTTTTCCTGCCGCCTTGATCGCTTGCCATGGCATGGCGAGCGCTCGAACAGCCGAAGGCTTCATGCTTTTAAACCGAAATCAGGTTTAATTCACCAGTTTCCCACAAATATTAAAAAATTTCAAATAGTGCTT
>JACMQR010000026.1 GCA_014376885.1 Polaromonas sp. | reverse complement strand
TTCGCCAGAGCCGTCCAGACAGCCACACTGAATGAAATCCATGGCCACCAATCCCAATGTGCCGCCGCCGCAGCCGGTAGAGCCTTTGTCGACACCTCCAGAGCCGGGAGAAGTGCAGACAACCCCAATGCCAATGCTGTGCACAGCCCGCGGCCAGGTTTTTCAGCATGGGCGTCGCTGCTGTCAGTCTAAAGTGCAATTATGAAAAAGTCCGCTTCGGCTGGTGCCTGTCCGTGAAAGGCACTTTCCCGTCTTTTGGAATGACCTCGGCGGCAGTTTATTCACTGTAAGACCTGACTTATATCTATGGCAATGATTTCCTACAAAAAAGATCTGCAGTGTTGGGTAATCTAAAAAACTGAAAGTATGTTGGCCGCAGATTGCCAGCCTCTTAAACTCTCGAGGGATGTCATATGAATGATCGCAAATCTGATGGCAATCGTGACATCAAACCGTCCAAGAATCGGCTGGAGCGCCCCGACAACGGCGTCAGGGAGTCCAAGGAACAAGGCCCCAGTTCAGGAGCCTGGAAGCACAATCCCCATAAGCATCAAGAGCTCGCCCAGCACGCATGGGCTGCCAGCTAGCTTAGCTTTTCATTTAAACGATGATTCATCGTTGAAACAATCCCGGCTGGAACGGGTGCCTGTCGTTGCCAGCCTAGGCGCAGCCGCAGCCGGCAAAACGGCACGATTTGTGTCCTTTCACAGAGCCGGCGAGTTCAGCGCTGCTTGCTGCTGGCCTGGCCTCCCTTTTTGCCAGCCTTGCGCGCTTCTTCCGAGGTGAATTCATGGGCGTTGCCACTCTGGTGGGCTGCCTTGCCGCCTTCTCTGGCGATTTCGCGGTGCCGCTCAGGGTCCATGGCTGCAAAACCGCGCTCGGATTTCCCGGTTTGCCTGCCCGCGTCCTTCTTGACTTGATTGCTGGTTGCCATTTTGCGGTTTCCTTTACAAAAATTTCCTGTTCACGCTTTTCTGTATGACCAGTGATTGAATGATGAAGAGTGATGAAAGCAATTTAAGTTGTTTTCACCACTTTTTGTTTTTAATACAATTTTCATTAATTTTATGGGTATAAATTGCTTAAAACATGTAGGACAGCGTAAGCTGAGCTGGCCAGGCCACTTTTTCCTTGCTCCAAAAGGTGCCTGGCGTGCATTGGTCTACCCGAACATGGCCTACATTGCCTTAGGCGTGTGTCTCATGGAGCGACCTGCCTGAAGGCCACTAAATTGATCGGTGGCTGATATCTGGCCGCTTCAATCTTTCAAAGGAAAACCGACATGCATGCTTCCATACTGAAAACTGGCACCGCGGCGGCACTTGCGCTTGCCGCTGCACTGGCGCTTTCTGGCTGCAACAAAGCCGCAGACAATTCGGGCGCGACAACGCCCGGGTCGTCCTCGACAAGTCCTTCCAGTGGTTCGCCAGGTTCATCCGGCTCGTCGGGCAGCACCGGCTCGGGCTCAATGGGCAGCTCTTCGGGTTCGTCCGGCAGCACGGCCATGCCGCCTGCAAGCCGGGCCAGTGGCGGCTGATTCCTTTTCTTGGCGATTTTCCGGCACTGGCCGGGCAGCTCCATTCGCTCGCAGTGAATGGAGCTTTTGGGTTACGAATGGCAAATTTTCTAGTGCGTCCGCAGCCTGGGTGCCACACGGCGTGCGCTGCGAAAGGTGGCTCCGCCCGTAACAGTTTTTGCCAACTTTACCGGCCAATAACCCGTTGTTGGCCAAAAAGGGTGTGAGAAAAAGGACCGGCGCACCCGCTTCGCCGTGCACTCACCTTCTGCCATCCGGGCTTTTAGGCTGTTGCCACAGGCCTTTGAGGGTCGCGGCACCAGTCGCTCCAGCTGCCGGCATACAGTGCTGTTCGGCCCAATCCTGCAATCTCCATGGCAACCAGATTGTGCAGCGCACTGACACCGCTGCCGCAGTAATGCACCACGCTTGACGGGTCGCGTTCACCCAGCAGGGAGAGAAATTCCGCTTTCAGTTGCGCGGCTGGCTTGAACAGGCCATCCGGCATGAGGTTTTCTGCAAAAGGGCGGTTTAGCGCGCCGGGAATATGCCCGGCAACGGGGTCGATTGGCTCTGCTTGGCCTTTGAAGCGGGCCGCTGCACGGGCGTCGACCAGAGTTTGCCCGGGACGCCCAAGCTGACTGGCAACTGCAGATGCATCCACCAGGC
Source organism: Polaromonas sp. (assembly GCA_014376885.1). Taxonomy (GTDB): domain Bacteria; phylum Pseudomonadota; class Gammaproteobacteria; order Burkholderiales; family Burkholderiaceae_C; genus Polaromonas. The sequence continues at coordinate 8,723 of JACMQR010000026.1, read as the reverse complement.
GCGCCAATTCGGGTCCGGGCAAAAAGCTGGCCTGGAAATGGGCTGGTTCTTCACCGCTGCTGAGCGCGCCGCCCGCCGCCTGCCAGGCTTGCCAGCCGCCGTCGAGCACAGCCACGCGGTCATGGCCGGCCCATTTGAGCATCCACCAAAGGCGGCCGCAGCAGGTCCCGCCGCTGCGGTCATAAACCACCGCCTGCATGCCGTTGCCCATGCCGACGCCAGACAGCCAGGTGGCGAATCTTTCCCGGTTGGGCAGCGGGTGGCGGCCTCCGGAGGCCGGTGCGTCGGCCCCGGCAGCCGTGAGCACACCATGCGCGCCGGGCGCGCCATGCCGGGCGCTAAGGGCAGTTTCCAGATCGGCATAAATCGCGCCTGGAATGTGCGAGGCCAGGTAATGCTGCCGGCCTGCATGCGGCTGCATCAGCTCGAAGCTGCAGTCAAAAATGCGCAAGGGCTGGCCGTTTTTCATCAAGGCCTGCAGTTGCCCGGCAGCAATCGTGGTGGTGTGGTTCATGGCCTGCTCCTTGTGGACTTGACTCAGTGGTCTTCGGCGGGCGCGTTGGGTGCGGTGCGGGCCCGCAGCACCGTGGCAGCGATGCCACTGGTGATGATCAAGGCCATGCCGGCCCAGCCGGACCAGGTGATATTGTCGCCAAAAATTGCCAGGCTGTAGAGCGCCGCAAACACGATGCCCGAATACTGCAGGTTGGCCACCATCAAGGTTCCGCCATGGCGCTGCGACATCGAATAGGCCCGCGTCATGCCCAACTGGCCAAGCGACGCCAAAATGCCGATGGGCGGCAGCCACAGGGCCTGCTGCCAGTTCCAGGCAGAAATGCCGGTCAGCGCCATGCCCAGCGCACCGGCCACCGCGGTGCCAACGGCAAAGTAAAACACGGTGCGGATTTCGGGCTCGCCCAGGCGCGAAATAGCCATGACCTGCATGTAGGCAAACGCAGCGCCCAGGCCGGACAGCAGGCCGACCAGTCCGGCAAAGCTCTGGTTCTGGTCGATGGCCGGGCGCAGCAGCATGACCACGCCCGCAAAGCTTGCCAGGATCGTCAGCACCAGCGGTCCCTGGCGGGGTCCTTTGCGGCCGGGCTTGCCGAGCATCAGCGCGCCGCCCACCAAAAAGGCGGCAATCCACACGCCGCTGAGGTAATTGAGCGTCATGGCAGTGGCTAGCGGCAAATGGGCAATGGCGTAGAACCAGGCAGACAAAGACACCACGCCGATGAGGCTGCGCCAGGCATGCATGGCCGGATAACTGGTGCGCAGCGATGTGCTGCTGATCCGGGCATACAGCGCCATGAAGACGATGCCCAGCGCGCCGCGGTAAAACACCAGCTCGGTGCTGCTGAAATGGCTGGACGCGAACTTGACGCAAACGCCCATCGTGGCAAACATGAGCGAAGAAAAAAGCATCCAGCCGGCCTGCATCGCATCCTTTTGATCGGTTAACTAAAAAAGGCTTTTGTGCCCAGCGTCCGGTCCCGCGGCGCTTTTGAAGCAATGGTTTTCACGGCTGGCCCTGAAGCCTGGGGTCAGATCATCTGCGTCGTCTTGCTGGCGCCCATTTCCCGCCGATACCATTCGTGAAAATGCTGCATGCCGTCTTCCATCGGGCTTTGGTAGGGGCCGAACTCGTTGTCGCCGCGCTGCAGCAACGCCTTGCGGCCGGCATCCATGCGCAGCGCCAGTTCGTCGTCCTCGACGCAGGTTTCCATGTAGGCGGCCTGCTGGGCTTCGATGAAGTCACGCTCGAAAGCGCAGATTTCTTCGGGATAGAAAAATTCGACGACGTTGAGCGTTTTGTCCGGCCCCTGCGGATGCAGCGTGCTGACCACCAGGGTGTGCGGGTACCACTCGATCATGATGTGCGGATAGCAGGTCAGCCAGATCGCGCCGTACTTGGGCGGTGAACCGCCCCGGTACTGGAGCACCACGTCGTGCCACTTGCGGTAGACCTCGGTGCCGGGCTTGCCCAGCTTGTCGGACACGCCCACGGTTTGCATCGAATAGTGGGGCGCCAGCTCCCAGCGCAGGTCGTCGGTGGTGACGAAGCCGCCAAGCCCGGGGTGAAACGGACCAACGTGGTAGTCCTCCAGATAGACCTCGACAAAGGTTTTCCAGTTGTAGTGGCACTCATGCAGATGCACCTTGTCCAGCTGGAAACCGGAAAAGTCCAGATCGGCCATGTGGCCCAGCGCCTTCATGTCGGTGGCCATGTCGCGGCCGTTGTCCTCAAACACCAGGCCGTTCCAGATGCCTGTCTTGTAGCGGTTCAGGTTCAGGCAGGGGTCGACCTCGAAGTGCGGCGCGCCGATCAGCTCGCCCGAGGTGTTGTAGGTCCAGCGATGCAGGGGGCAGACAATGTTGCTGCCGGTGTTGCCCCGGCCCTGCAGCATGGTGGACTGGCGGTGCCGGCACACGTTGGAGATCAGCTCGATGCCCGAGGCGTTTCTCACCAGGGCCCGGCCGTCGCCTTCGTGCGGCAAGGTGTAGTAGTCGCCCAGGTTGGGAACCGAAAGTTCGTGGCCCAGGTAGCGTGGCCCGCGGGCGAACAGTTTTTGCTGCTCACGCTGGTACAAGCCGGCATCAAAGTAACTGGAAATCGGCAGCTGGCTGGTGGCTTGCAACAGGCGAAGGCTTTTATCGGGCATCAATGGTTCTCAACAGTCTGCGGCAACCGGACCCCGGATCCGGCGGCCGGGCCGCACGCCAGGCGCCTTGGAGCCTTTTGTCAGCGGAAATGGGGGGTCAGTGTACCCGGCCGGCAGGCCGGCAAGGGTTTACGCCGGTACGGTCAGCCAAGGAAGACAAGCCGGGCGCGAAGGCGCCCCTGCTGAAAACCGCCGTTAGCGCCTAAAATCCACTTCAGCTTAAAAAAATCCATGCCAAAAAATTCCGTTTCCCCTTCCGTTGCACCGGCCGCTCCAGACCGCGCGGGCAGCGCCTTGCCTGCGCCCGAGCTGCCGGCCACCTATGAGGCCGCCCTCCAAGAGCTGGAAAACCTGGTCGGCCGGCTGGAGTCCGGGCAGTTGCCGCTCGATCAGCTGCTCGCCGGCTACCAGCGCGGCGCGCAACTGCTGAAGTTTTGCCGCGACCGGCTCGAAGCGGTTGAAACCCAGGTCAAGGTGTTGGAAGGCACCGAACTCAAGCCCTGGATGGCCGCCTGACTTTGACGCCGCTGCAATGCAAACCGACTTTTTCCCTGCTCAAAAGCGCCACTGCAATGTGTGCGGCGCAATGCCCGTTGGCCGCGTGAACCGGCATGGCGCTGCCCTCATCCCTGCCACACCACCGCGTTACCGCACCAGCGCACGAGACCACTGATTTGAACGCTCCTGAATTTATCCTCCCGTTCGCTTTGGGCGTCTGGCGCGCCGGGCAGCTCGCTGCCATTGAGCAAGCATTGTCGCGCTGGGTCGCTGACCCGGCCGCGACGCCCGCGCCGGCCGGTCTGGGTGATGCCATGCGCTATGCCGTGCTCGACGGCGGCAAGCGCCTGCGGCCGTTGCTTGTCATGGCTGCTTGCGAGGCGGCTGGGGGAGATGCCCGGGCAGCCTTGCGGCCGGCCTGTGCGGTCGAGCTGATCCATGCCTATTCGCTGGTGCATGACGACCTGCCCTGCATGGACAACGATGTGCTGCGCCGGGGCAAGCCCACAGCGCATGTCAAGTTCGGCGAAGCGCAGGCGCTGCTGGCCGGCGACGCGCTGCAGGCGCTGGCGTTTGAGTTGCTCACGCCCGAAGATGGCTCGGTCGACGCGCCCACCCAGGCGCGCCTGTGCCGCCTGCTGGCCCAGGCGGCGGGTTTTCAAGGCATGGCCGGCGGACAGGCCATAGACCTGGCCAGCGTCGGCCTGCCGCTCACCTCAGGCGAGCTGCATGAAATGCACCGGCTGAAAACCGGCGCCTTGCTGCAGGCCAGCGTGCTGATGGGCGCGGCCTGCGGCGCGGCGGTCGGCCTGGCTTTTCAGGTGGTCGACGACATTCTTGATGTGACTGCCGACGCGGCCACCCTTGGCAAGACCGCCGGCAAGGATGCCGCCCAGGAAAAGCCGACCTTTGTCTCGCTCATGGGCTTGACCGCCTCCAGGAACTATGCCCAGCACCTGCTGGCCCAGGCCCTGGCCAGCCTTCAGACCAGCGAACTGGGCAATATCGAGCCGTTGCAGGCGCTGGCCAACATGCTGGTCAACCGCCAGCAATAGCCCTGCGCCCTCATGGCCGGTGGGCCGGCCATCAAACCCTTACCTCACGATGTACCCTTTGCTTGAAACCATCAACAGCCCGGCCGATCTGCGCAAGCTGCCGCGCGCCCAGCTCAAGGCGCTGGCCGACGAACTGCGCGCCTATGTGCTCGACAGCGTGTCCAAAACCGGCGGCCACCTCAGCTCCAACCTCGGCACGGTCGAGCTGACCGTTGCCCTGCACTATGTGTTCAGCACGCCCGACGACCGGCTGGTGTGGGATGTGGGCCACCAGACCTATCCGCACAAAATCCTCACCGGACGGCGGGACCGCATGGCCAGCCTGCGTCAGTTTGGCGGCCTGTCGGGCTTTCCGCAGCGCGACGAGAGCGAATACGACACCTTTGGCACGGCCCATTCCTCGACCTCGATTTCGGCGGCGCTGGGCATGGCGCTGGCGTCGCAGTTCAAGGGCGAAGGCCGCAACTCGGTGGCCATCATCGGTGACGGCTCGATGAGCGCCGGCATGGCTTTCGAAGCCCTGAACAATGCCGGCGTGCATGATGAATGCCGCCTGCTGGTGGTGCTCAACGACAACGACATGAGCATCAGCCCGCCGGTGGGCGCGCTGAACCGCCACCTGGCGCAATTGATGAGCGGGCGGTTCTACGCCTCGGCCCGGCAGGTCGGCAAGCAGGTGCTGCGCGTGGCGCCGCCGCTGCTCGAGTTGGCCCGGCGCCTGGAATCGCATGCCAAGGGCATGGTCGTGCCGGCCACGCTGTTCGAGAACTTCGGCTTTAACTACATCGGCCCGATTGACGGCCACGACCTGGAGTCGCTCATCCCGACGATGGAAAACATCCGGCATTTGCTGGCCACCGGCGCCGGGCCGCAATTCCTGCATGTCGTGACCAAAAAAGGCCAGGGCTACAAGCTGGCCGAAGTCGACCCGATTGCCTACCACGGCCCGGGCAAGTTCGACCCGTCCAAGGGCCTGCAAAAAGCCACCTCGCCGGCCAAGCAGACCTTCACCCAGGTGTTTGGCCGCTGGCTGTGCGACATGGCCGAGCATGACCCGCGACTGGTCGCCATCACGCCGGCCATGCGCGAAGGCTCGGGCATGGTGGAGTTCCACAAACGCTTTCCCAAGCGCTACCACGATGTCGGCATTGCCGAGCAGCATGCGGTGACCTTTGCGGCCGGCATGGCCTGCGAAGGCTTGAAGCCGGTCGTGGCGATTTACTCGACATTTTTGCAGCGCGGCTACGACCAGCTGATCCATGACGTGGCGCTGCAAAACCTGCCGGTGGTGTTTGCCCTGGACCGTGCGGGGCTGGTCGGCGCCGACGGCGCCACCCATGCCGGGGCCTACGACATTCCGTTTTTGCGCTGTATTCCGAACATGGGCATTGCCTGCCCGGCCGACGAGAACGAATGCCGCAAGCTGCTGAGCTCTGCCTTCGAGCAAAATTCGCCGGTGGCGGTGCGCTATCCGCGCGGCGCCGGTGCGGGCGTGGAGCCCGAAGCTGGCCTGAAGTCACTGCCGTTTGGCAAGGCTGAAATCCGCCGGGAAGGGCAGGGCATCGCGATCCTGGCGTTTGGCACGCTGCTCTATCCGGCGCTGCAAGCGGCTGAAAGACTGGGCGCCACGGTGGTCAACATGCGCTGGGCCAAGCCGCTGGACACCGAACTTCTGCTGAAAATAGCCGCCAGCCACGAGGCGCTCGTTACGCTGGAGGAGGGCGCCATCATGGGCGGGGCGGGCAGCGCGGTCGGCGAGGCGCTGCAGGCCGCCGGCGTTCTGCGGCCTCTGCTCCAGCTTGGCCTGGCGGACGAATTCATCGAGCATGGCGACCCGGGCCACCTGCTGGCCCTGCAGGGGCTGGATGCCTGCGGCATTGAGACGGCTGTCATTGCGCGCTTTGGGCTTTTGACATCATCAGACAAGTCGACCAAGGTGGCGCTCAAGTCGGTGGTTTGAACAGCGCTGCGTCAGGCTCAGTCGGCCCGTTTGGCTGGAGGCCTCAACTGCCCAGGTAGGCTTCCTGCACCTTCGGATTGACCAGCAACTCGCGGCCTGTGCCACTCAACACAATGCTGCCGGTCTCAATTACATAGGCGCGGTCGGCAATTTTCAGCGCTTGGCGGACATTTTGTTCGACCAGGAAAATGGTTAGGCCGGCCTGGTTGATCTCCCGCAGGGTGCGAAAGATGCCCTGTACGACAAGGGGTGCCAGGCCCATGGAGGGTTCGTCCAGCAACAGCACGCGGGGCTTGGCCATCAAGGCGCGGCCAATGGCCAGCATTTGCTGCTCACCGCCCGATAGATTGCCTGCCAAACCGCTGGCGCGCTCCCTTAGCACCGGAAACAGCGTGTAGATGGCATCGAGTTCCTGAGCGCGGTTGTAGCGGCCCTGCCGGGTGTAAGCGCCGAGCTCCAGGTTTTCCTGCACCGTCAGGGTAGTCAGGGTGGCGCGGCCTTCTGCGACCTGCACCACGCCGCTGGCCACGATCTTGTGGGGCGCCATCCGGCTCAGGTCCTGACCGCCTAAAGTCACCTGGCCCGCGGCTTTCTTGACCAGGCCCGAGAGGGCCAGCAAGGTGGTTGATTTGCCCGCGCCGTTGGCACCCACCAGCGTGGTGATCTGCCCTTCGTGGAGTTCCAGGTCAATGCCTCTGACCGCTTGAATATGGCCGTAAGCGACTTTCAAGCCCCTGACTTGCAGCAGCGCACTCATGGTTCACCCGCCTTGTCGTCCAGGCTGGTTTCGTCGTCTTCGCGGCCCAAGTAGGCCTCGATCACCTGCGGATCGTTACGGATCATGTCGGGATTGCCGCGCGCAATGATGCGGCCAAAATTCAGCACGGCGATGTCCTCGCACAGACCCATCACAAAACGCATGTCGTGTTCAATCATGAAAATCGTGTAGCCGCGTGCGCTGATGTTGCGGATCTCCACCATCAGCTCGACTTTTTCAGCGCTGTTCATGCCCGCGACGGGCTCGTCCAGCAGCAGCAGTTGGGGATCCGTCGCAAGAGCCCGTGCCAGTTCGAGCTTGCGCTGTTCGCCATACGACAGGTTGTCGGCCTTGTCAGCCGCCTTGTGGTCCAGCTTGACCCAGGACAGCAACTCGCGCGCCCGCTCGCGCGCCCGGCGTTCCTCGCTGTGAAACAGCCCGGAGGCGGCCAGCAGGCCGAACGCGCCATACTTCAAATGTGCATGCATGCCGACCATCACGTTTTCCAGCAGCGACATCTCTTTGAAGATGCGGATGTTCTGGAAGGTGCGAGCAATGCCCAGGCGCGTAATCTCGTGCGGCTTGTAGCCGGCCAGGTGCTGGCCGTTGAATTCAATCCGCCCGCTGGTGGGCGGCAAGAGGCCGGTGATAAGGTTGAATACAGTCGTTTTGCCAGCCCCGTTGGGGCCGATCAGGCCGAAGATACCGCCTTGAGAAATCTCCAGATTTACGTCCTGGAGCACCTTGAGGCCGCCGAAATGGCGCGACAGAGAATCGAGCTTCAGGGCGCTGCGCAGCCTGCCCTCACGGTCGCTCACTGCGTGTGGCTTCCCACCCCCATGGGCGGCTTTGGCGCCCTGGGATGGCCCGGCGGTGCTCATGCTCGACCCTCTTGCTTGCCAAACCATTGGCGGATGCGCGCTGGATCCCAGATGCCTCTGGGCAGGAACAGCACGATCAGCACCAGGATGAAGCCGTTGACGACCAGCCGGAAGTCCTTGAACGAGCGCAGCAGCTCCGGCAGCAGCGTGAGAATGACAGCGCCGACCACCGGGCCGGTCAGCTCGCCAATACCGCCCAGAATGGCCATGGTGAGGATGTCCACTGCGCGGTCAAAGCCGTATTCGCTGGGCCCGATGAAAAAAGTCAGGTGGGCGTTGAGCGTGCCGGCCAGGCCGGCAATGGCTGCGCCCAGCACAAAAGCCAGCATCTTGTGCGCTGCCACGTCGATGCCCATCAGGCCCGCCGCCGTCTCGTCTTCCTTGATGGCTTCAAAGGCGCGTCCGACCTTGGAGCGGCGCAGGCGCCAAAGCACGGCCAGCGTGACGGCGAGGGCCAGCGCCACATGCCACCACTGGGTCGATTGCGGAATGCCGTTGAGTCCCAGCGCGCCGCCCGTGACCGATTCGGCGTTCAGCAGCGCAATGCGCACCACCTCGCCAAAAGCCAGGGTGGCCATGGCCAAATAGACGCCGGAGAGCCGCAAGGTGGGCTTGCCGATCACAAAGGCCATGGCCGCCGGTGCTGCCATGCCCGCCGCCAGCGCGAGCGGGAACGGCAGGCCGGAGTTGATCGTCAGCAGCGCAGAGGTGTAGGCGCCTATGCCCATGAAGGCGGCATTGGCAATGACGAGCATGCCGCACGAGAGCGTCAGGTAGATGGACAGGGCCAGCAGCGCATTGGTGCCCAGCGTGAGCACCAGGTTGCTGTAAACCGACCAGAAGTTGTCAAACCATTCCATGACATCAGACCTTGCGTTCTTGCAGCGAGCCAAACAAGCCCTTGGGCCG